>JASEHT010000254.1 GCA_030018675.1 Smithella sp. | reverse complement strand
ATGATCATTGTGCCGGGTCTGATTGATATGCACACGCATCTGCGCGAACCGGGCTTGGAGTACAAAGAAACCATCGCCTCGGGATCGGCCGCCGCCGTTGCCGGCGGGTTTACGTCCATCGCCTGCATGCCCAACACCCATCCGGTCAACGACACCCGCTCTGTCACCGAATTTATCACACGAAAAGCCGCGGAAGTTTCGCTGGCCAACGTTTATCCGATCGGCGCGATCAGCAGGGATTCCGTGGGATTGAAACTCACGGAATTCTGGGATTTGAAGGAAGCCGGCATCGTCGCCCTGTCCGATGACGGCAAGCCGGTTATGGACGCAGCGTTGATGCGCAGAGCCATGGAATACGCGTTCTCTCTGCAATTACCGGTGATCTCCCACTGCGAGGATACCAGTCTCTCCGGAGACGGCCTGATGAACGAAGGTTATTACGCCACGATTCTGGGTCTGCGCGGCATTCCCGATATCGCGGAAGAGGCCATGGTCGCCCGCGACATTTTAATCGCCGAATTCACCAAAACATCCGTTCACATTGCTCACGTGAGCACGGCCGGTTCCGTTCGTCTGATCCGGGACGCCAAGCAAAGAGGATTAAACGTGACGGCGGAAACCGCGCCGCACTACTTTACCCTGACCGACGAATCGCTGCAGGGCTATGACACCAGTTTCAAAGTCAATCCTCCTTTGCGGAGCGAGAAAGACGTCGCGGCCATCAAAGAAGGGCTTGCTGACGGAACCATCGATGCCATTGCCTGCGACCACGCCCCTCACGGACGCACGGACAAAGAAGTGGAATTTGAATACGCCGCCAACGGCATCAGCGGCCTGGAAACATCGCTTGCCCTGAGCATGGACTTGATCAGCGCCAAAATCCTCACCTGGCCGGAATTGATTGCCAGGATGAGCACAAACCCGGCGCGGATCCTGAACCTGCCGAAGGGAACGCTGCAGACCGGCGCGGACGCCGATATTACGGTAATCGACCCTCTCCGCCAATGGACGGTTGAGGTTCGGGATTTCCGTTCGCGCGGCAGGAACACCCCCTTTCAGGGACGCCCGATGCAGGGGAAAGCCATTCTGACGATTGTCGGCGGTGAAATCAAATACGATGGGCGATAAAGAAAAATTCAAAACCGCCGGCTATGTTCTGCGAACCCTGAATTACAGCGAATCGGATCTGATTGTCACCTTTTACAGCCCTGAGTTCGGCAAATTCAAGGGCATTGCCAAAGGCGCCAAAAGAAGCAAAAAAAGATTCGCCAACGTTTTCGAACCCTTTTCCCTGACGAATGTTATTTTCACCCGCCGGGGCCGCGATACCCTCTCCTTCATCGAAGCGTGCGAGATCATCGATCATTATGACGTGATTCGTCAGGACATGGAAAAAACATTGATTGCGTCGTACTTCATCGACCTGGCCGATCAATTCAGCCCGGAAGGGAAAAAGAATGAAAGTATTTTTCAGCTCCTGGAGGATTTCATGCGGATGCTGGGCAGGGATAACGCGTCCGACGCGGTGGTGCGATTTTTCGAAATGCGCCTGCTGAAGCTATCGGGATTCGAACCGGCCATCGACCGCTGCATCGTTTGCAAAACTCCGGTGACCAACGGCAACGCTTATTATTTTCATCCGCATGAAGGCGGAATAAAATGCGGCGCCTGCGCCAAAATTCAGAGATATGAACAACCCATCTCCGCGGGCACCGTGCGCACACTGCTGATGGGCAAAGACATGGACATTGACAAAATCAAACTCGTCTGCATGACGAACGCTCTGGCCATGGAATCCCGCAGCCTTCTTATCGGTTTTATTACCTATGTTCTGGGGCGCGAAGTCAAATCACTCAAAGTCATGGAACAGGTCCGCAGATATTGTTCTTCAGGGGGACTTTAGATGCGCCGTCCGGAATTATTGATACCCGCCGGAAACCTGGAAAAATTAAGGACCGCTTTGCTGTACGGCGCGGATGCCGTTTACATCGGCGTGGAAGGCCTGAGCCTGAGGGCCGGCGCCTCCGAAATGTCCATGGCGGACATCGCGGCCGGCGTTCAGGAAGCTCATGCAAAAAATGTTCAAGTGTACGCCGCAGCCAATACTTTCTCCCGCAATGCCGATTTGAAGCGGGCGAAAAAAATCCTTCCCGGCCTTGCGGAGGCGGGTATTGACGCGCTCATTGTCAGCGAACCGGGCATGCTCGAAGTTGCCCGCTCATTCGCGCCGCACCTGCCGCTGCATCTCAGCACCCAGGCGAACACCACCAACATCGACGCCGTGCGCTTCTGGCAAAAACAGGGCGTGCGACGGATTATCCTTGCACGGGAACTGAATTTAAAAGAAATCGGAGAAATTGCTGCGGCGGTTCCCGACATGGAACTGGAAATTTTCATTCACGGCGCCATGTGCGTGGCCTATTCCGGGCGCTGTTATCTTTCGGCCTTCCGCAACCGCCGCAGCGCCAACGAGGGCGATTGCAGCCAGCCCTGCCGCTGGGAGTACCGGCTTGATGAATCCACCAGGCCGACCGACCCGCTGATTCTTGAGGAAGACGAACGCTACAGTTATCTTCTGAGTTCCCGGGATTTATGTCTTATTGAACATCTGCCGCAAGTCCTGGCCGCCGGCGTCTCCAGCCTCAAAATAGAAGGACGGATGAAATCGTCCTATTACGTAGCGGTGGTAACTCGCGCTTATCGTCAGGCATTGGACGCTCTCATGCGGCAAAAAGAAAATTATATTTGTCGGCAGGAATGGATCGATGAATTGGGAACCGTTTCCAACCGCGGCTACACCACCGGCTTTGCCTTTGCCGAAGAAAAAATCAACGAAACCAATCCGCAAACGAAATACATCCAGACGCACGAACCGGCAGGAAAAGTCATTCAGTACGACGCTCAGCGAAAGATGATTTTATTCGGTGTCCGCAACCGCATCCAAACCGGCGATTGCCTGGAGTTCCTGTTGCCGGAAGAAAACCTTACGCTGGCCATCAAAGAAATAACGAACTCAAAAGGCAACCGGCTTCCGGAAGCGCACAGCGGCGCTGAAATTTATTTTTTATCGGAACGTGCGATCCCTGCGGGAACGATAGCCCGGCAAAAAATAAAGCAACCTGATCGTTAAATCAGATTGCTTCGAAAAAAGACTTTGAGCTTCTTGCCGCTGATGGCAACATCAGGATGAATGCGTCTAGCGCAAGATTCCTCCCCGGAGCGTTCAACCCGCAAGGCCAGGTGCATGTACAAAAGGGCGATCAAAGAAACTGTCATAACCAGAAGCCCGTCAAAGCCTGCCAGCCTTTGGCTGAGCGC
>JASEHT010000253.1 GCA_030018675.1 Smithella sp. | reverse complement strand
CTTTTGCCTTCTCACCGGCTAGCCAAACATAGAGAACCATCAAAAAGGCATAGGGGATAACCTGCCAATGCGAAAAGGTAAAAATTGAAAAAGCCGGCAGCTTTGCAACCAATTCAAGAAAATACTTGAACGAATAATAACTGGGAATGCTCATCATTTCTGATTTCAGACTCATCAAAAGATACGATAAGAGAAGAACGAGAGAAGGAAACATGGCCACGGATGTCTTGATGATGTCCCGTGCAAAATCCCTTGTTTTTTTGAATTCGATAAGCGGCATTAAAAATACAGAGATGAGAAAGAGACAAAATGTTATGAAATGGAAACTATAGAGGATGAAGCCTATGATGTTTAATATAAACACCTTATCAATAAAATGACGGTTTTTGACCCGCCAATTGATAGAAACACCCAGAAGCAGCAAGGGCACGGCAATCACATAGCTGTAAAAACCCATCATCAGATTAAAATTGAAGATGACCGGAAAAACTAAAAAAGACAGGGGAAAAACCCGCCCGCCAAACGTGACAAGGAAGTAAGGCACGGCCATGCCCAGCAGGATTATAAAAACGGACAAGAATATTTTTTCAACGACGAGCGGGGAGAAAAATTTTAAGAAAGGATAAGCGATAATATGAAAACCCCAGTTGGGAATGGCTCTTATTTCGTAATCGAAAAACTCCCCCCACACCGCCCCGCCATTAACCAGATCCTGAAGGATGGCAAGATTATAAATATGACTGGGACCGTCTTGCGTGGGAAAGTACGGCAGAATCCATACCAGGGCAATATGCGCACCCAGCATAATGATGTAAGTCATCATCAGCGCGAGAACGCTGTTTGCTAAGGATTTACCTGTTTCAGACGAAGTTTCGGTAAATGCGGAAGAAGCGCTTATCGATGTTTGTTCGTCATTCATTGGATCTTCGCAATTCGTGTAATTGGTCATTGTTTATTTTTAACTGTTCAGCTGTTCCTCTTGCGAATGAAAACACCGAATACATTTTTTTCAAACAACCTGAGATTTCATAAAATGACAAAGAAAAGCATAAGCGTACATAACAGCCGGACAGGAATTTGTCAAAAACATTGCTGACAAAACGGCCTGCCGTGTTGCTTGATTCATTACCATGTCTTTAACAATCAGCACAAACCGGCGGGAAAGGGATTGGTCTGGGTGGTTGAATTCTGGACGGACATATGGTACGAATTCCTCAATCTTTACAATCGGGAAGGAGAAAGCGCAAAATGGCTGATGTCGACGGAATCAAAGAAGCAAAAATGTTCCATTGTGATATGCCTCAGGACACACAGGGATTTTTCCTCAAGGGTTCGAATTCGCTGGACTGGGGAATGAAAAACAGGCTGTCACGGATATTCAATCCCAAATCGGGACGCACGGTTATGCTGGCCATCGACCACGGTTATTTTCAGGGGCCGACCACCGGCCTGGAAAGAGTCGACATCAATATTCTCCCCCTGGCGCCTTACGCCGACACGTTGATGCTCACCCGGGGAATTCTACGCGCCGTCATCCCGCCTTCGGTTTCGCCGTCCATTGTCTTGCGGGTTTCCGGCGGAGCCAGCATTCTCAAGGAACTTTCCAATGAAGACATCGCCGTTGATATTGAAGAATCCATCCGTCTGAATGTTTGCGCCATGGCCGTGCAGGTTTTCATCGGCGGCGAGTTCGAAAGACAGTCCATCATCAACATGACGAAAATGGTCGATATCGGCAACCGTTACGGCATTCCCACCCTCGCCGTGACGGCCGTCGGCAAGGATATGGTCCGCGACGCGAAATATTTCCGGCTGGCTTGCCGCATCTGCGCGGAGTTGGGTGCCCACTATATTAAAACCTATTATATAGATGAAGGTTTCGAAACAGTCACCGCATCATGCCCCGTGCCGGTTGTCATGGCGGGCGGCAAAAAGATTCCGGAACTTGACGCCCTGACCATGGCCTATAACGCCGTTCAAAAAGGCGCCGCTGGCGTGGATATGGGGCGCAACATTTTCCAGTCGGATGCCCCTATTGCCATGATTCAGGCGGTGCGCGCCGTTGTCCATGACAACGAAACGCCGAAAAAGGCTTTCGAACTCTACAAGAGTCTGAAAAGATCAAAATAATAAAATATTAACCCGAACCCCGCGAGCTCGAAGCTTGCGGGATAATTTCCAATCCCGACTACAGTGACCCTCAGGTTATAAATCGGGATTGAATAATTCGACTTACAAACTTTAATGCGTTTCACTTTTAAAGTTTGAGTCTCATTACAACCAACAAATATAGTTTCGGTCTCACTACAGATGAAAGTTGCATACTGGTACAACAACAAAGATATCCGCATTGAAGAGATTCCGACGCCTAAACCGGGACCAAAGGAAATGCTGGTCAAGGTGATTTCCTGCGGCATCTGCGGCAGCGACATCGTCGAATGGTACCGCCTGCCCAGAGCGCCGCTCGTGCAAGGGCATGAAATTGGCGCACAAGTTGTATCCGTCGGCAAATCAGTAAAAAAATATAAACCCGGCGACCGTGTTTTTACCGCACCGAAGGCGCCCTGCGGCGAATGCTGCTACTGTAAGAACGGCCACCATCCTCAGTGTTCGGAAATCAAAGAAAGGCTTCCCGGCGGATTTGCCGAATACATTCTGGTTCCCGAAATCCTGATAAAAAACGGAACGTATCTTCTGCCGGACAATATCACCTTCGATCAAAGCACCTTCGTCGAACCGCTGGCCTGTGTCGTCCGCGCGCAAAGATTGGCCGGCGTGAAAAAAGGACAAACTGTCTTGGTCATCGGCTGCGGCATGTCCGGCCTGCTCAACATTAAACTGGCGGCCACCAAGGGCTGCAAAATTATCGCCGCCGATATCAACCCGGCCAAACTGGACATCGCCCGCCAAAAGGGAGCGGATATTACCATTGATATGACGGATGCTGGTTCAAAGCGTTTGATTGAGGAAAGCGGCAAAAAAGCCGACGTTGTTTTTCTATGCGCATCGGCCGATTCCGCCATTGAATATGCATGGCTTTCCGTGGACAAGGGCGGCGTAATCGTTTTCTTTGCCGTTCCCGCGCCGGATAAAAAAGTGTTCGTGCCTCTGAATGATTTCTGGATGAAGGAAATTACCATTCTTACGTCTTATTACTGCGGCCCGCCCGATATTACCGAATCCATGAAACTTATTGAATGGCGAAGCGTTACCGTGGATGACCTGATTACGCACCGGTTGCCTTTAACGGACATCGTCAAGGGTTTTCAACTGGTGGCGGATGGCAGGGAATCGATAAAAGTCATCATCAAACCCGATG
>JASEHT010000252.1 GCA_030018675.1 Smithella sp. | reverse complement strand
ATCTAAAAAGGCACGGTCTGAATCTGCCGCAGGCGATCAACTCGGCCAATCCCGCCAAGTACGCCGAAGTCCTGCTGCTGCACATGGTGCGTTTCAGCGCCGTTTTGCAGGGACACTTCGCCGGCACCATCGGCTGGGACGCCGTCAACATCTCCTTCGCGCCCTACCTGACGGCCATGACGGATAAAGAGGTCCGGCAGTTCGCCCAGATGCTTGTTTACGAATTTTCACAGCTTGCCGCCACGCGCGGCGGACAGGCGCTTTACACCGACATTCATCTTTACTATGAAATGCCTTCCTACTGGGCCAATCTTCCCGCCATCGGAGCGGAGGGAAAACCCACGGGCAAAACCTACGGAGATTACACCGCGGACGCCCAGCGTTTCGCCCGCGCCATCCTGGAAATTTTTGCGCAGGGAGACGCCAAGGGCAAACCGTTTATCCTGCCCCGTCCGCTTCTTCACGTAACTGGTAATTTCTGGAAAAATAAAAATGCCGGGGAATTTCTGCTTTTTGCCGGCGACGTGGCCAACCGGATGGGCAATGCCTGTTTCGTCTTCGACCGGGACGAAAAGGCGATTGACCGGATTTTCAGCGATGAGGAAAAAAGCAAACCCTGGCTTCAGCGCCGGGCTTCCATACAAACCGTCACGCTCAATCTTCCGCGCGTGGGCTACCGGTCCGAAGGCGATGAAAAAAAACTGTTTGCTCTGCTGACCGGCCTGATCGAAAAAGCCGCCAAGGCTCACGTGCAGAAAAGAGATTTTCTGGAAAAACTTCTTTCCTACGCCGAAGAAGGCCCCCTGGCAGTTCTGGCCATGAACCACGACGGATTCCCTTTTCTGAGAATGAACACGGCAAATTATGTCATCGGCGTTGTCGGGTTGAATGAACTGGCGCAAATCCATCAGGGTGGCGAGCTTCACCAATCGGAGGAGGCGCTGGCATTCGGGCTGAAAGTCATCGAATTTATCCGCGACGAAACCCGTCGTCTGAGCAACCAGTACAATATCAATATTGTCATGGGGCAGGCCCTGGCGGAAACCACCGGATACCGTTTCGCCCGCCTCGACCTGCGATTTTTTTCTCCCACGGCCGGGCGTTACGTCAAAGGCGACATCGCCGAGGGAGCGGTTTATTACACCAACTCTACGCACCTCAATGTCGCCGCGAATATTGCCCCCCTGCAAAAAGTTATCCGGGAAGGCCTTTTCCAGAATTATCTCGAAGGCGATGTTTTAACGCATATTCAACTGGGAGGCTCCGATCCCGGCAAGGAAAAGCTAAGCGCTTTTATCCGCGATGTTTACCGTGATTCCGTCAACCGCCAGATTGATTTCAATCCCGAATTCACCTTTTGTCTTTCCTGCCAAAAAACAGCCAGAGGACTTCATCAAACGTGTGTCCATTGCGGCTCCGCCGACGTGGAAGGCATCGCCAGGCTGACCAAATATTTCAGCAAAATTTCCAGCTGGAACAAAGGCAAACTCGCCGAGCTGAAAAACAGAATAATCAATGATGGTTTTGGTAAGTAGAGCGCGTTACGAAAAGCTCACCGGCGCAGCTTTATGCGTCCGGTGAAGCACCAAGTTATGCATTATAGCTGACCAAACATCCAGCGTAGAGTACCCGCTGCTTGATCTGGGGGGAGTTTAAGTATTTCACTATATAATTCCATAGTGATGTTACACACTTTTTCCTTGTCAATATTAACAGCATTTGGGTTATCAAGTATTGTGACATCATCACCAAACTTTGAGTATAAACTTGCGAAAATCGGTTCTAAATAGGGCATTACATCGTTTTCGTTAGGGCGGTCTCTTTTGATGTTGGATGTTTTTATGATTTCATCAAGAGCCTGTAAATCTTTGTTTTGGATTTCTTGAGAAAAAAACTGACGTCCGTCAATTCCGTCACCAGCCTGAGGAAACAAAAATTTATAACAAAGTCCACCACCTTGATTTTTCAATTCTCCCATTTCTTCAACCATGACATTCAAGTAGCGCACTATGGCTTCATCTGAAGCATGTGGAACTCTTGACTCTACCAATCCAGATATTTGAGATCTTACAAGATCAATCGATTGCTGTTGGCTATACCCTTTTTTTGTTGCTTCAATAAGGGAATTAACAAGTTGCTGGTATGTTTCTGGCTCATATTTTTTAATGCTGCTAAATGCAGGAATATTTTCGAAAACAGACTCAATTTCGGCCTTGGCTTTGTGAGTATTTAACTTTGGAAGAATATATTGCTTAGATAGTGTATTAAAACCAATAAATAAAATTGCAACGACTATAACATAAGCCGTCTTATTTTTTGGGTTTTTTCCAAGCACAAGACTTGCTAATAAGGCTGCAAGTCCACCACTAGCACCAGCCAATACTACAGAATACCAATTCACTAAATTCTCCTTTTTTGAGCATAACGCCCGGCTGAGCCGAGCCTGTTACAGGCTTCCGCTCCGGCCCAAGGGGCCGCGATCGGCTCTAGCGCTTTGTTGGGCTATTCATATCTTCTTTCGCTGCTCCCTCTTACCAAGTGCGTCCACATGTAGGCGCGAACCCATTAAGATTACAGACAAGTTGAACTGGTTGCGAGCCAGCATACGCAACTGGTCTTGTGAAGGTTCTGCCAGTTCATCTTCCTCATCCTGCAAAATTCGCCATGCCCTAAGCTCACCGCAAAGCTTTTTTACAGTACTATCGTTAAAATCCAATGCAATGTGTTTGTGAGCGAACATGTTTCTGATCACAGCCACCCTCGCGAGATCCTGATAGACACCTTTGTTGATGAGACCTAAACAATAGGCCAAGTCTGCCCTAGTCGCGAATTGCCCAACTGCCCCGCCTTGCGGATCAAGCAGTTTTCCAGAAATGCTCGTCTCAATGAAACTCACCTCGACAATGTTGGCCAGCAATTCTGAAAGATAGCTCGTTCCGATAAGAACACATGCCAAATCTGATTCAGCATTCAGGACGTCGAATACCTTTTGTGTGTCCCCGGAAAGCTCCACAAGGTTGACGGGTTTCCAACGTTTCATCCCTATATTTCTCCTTCGCTAGCCCAACGAAAAAATCAGCCGGCGCGTTAGCGATCGGTTGTATTGCTTTTGTTGGGTTTTATATCAAATTGTTACCGATGTATCTGTTCTTTAATAAATAAAACTACACTATTCACTTTGTCATATTGATTGTTAGTCCGCTTATTTTGTACCTAAGACCATTCAATGGGCAAAACCGATAGTGTTTGAAAATGAATTGTTGTAACACCACTTGTAACCTTGCCAAGGATAAGACACTTAACGACGTACTTCTGCCTGTTTTGTGTAGT
>JASEHT010000251.1 GCA_030018675.1 Smithella sp. | reverse complement strand
CCGGAGTCGCCGTCTCCAAACCGCAAACGATTGTGGCCGCGCCGCCCAAAACAGCCGTCGATCCTCAAAAGACCATGGCCGAGCCGAAAAAGCCTATACCGAAAAAGCCGACGCCAGCGCAGAAAAAGCAGGCGGGACAAAACAGCTTCATCTGGCCGGTTCAGGGAACCGTGAAAAGTCAGTTTGGAATGCAGCCCAATAAGACTTTTCATAACTGGATAAAGATATCTTCCGTTGATGATGCCAAAGTCAAGGCGGCAGAATCCGGGGTGGTTATTTTTTCCTCCAGCCTGAAGAGCTACGGGGAAACGATTATTATTCGTCATCAAGACAGTTATGCGACCGTTTATACGCATATGAACAAAAGATATGTAGGCATCGACAGAACCGTTAAAAAGGGAGAAATTATCGCTTCGTTAGGAGAAAAGGATGAGGCAGGCGATGTCTATTTGAATTTTGAAATCCGCTTTCAGGGTCAGGCGCAAAACCCGCTGGAGATCCTGCCTTAAATTTCAGCCGTCGTCTTTGATCAAGCGGGTCGTTATATGAAAATTTGTTCAAGGTAAACCATGATGGATCATTTTTTTGAACAGGGCCCTATCCGACCGCCCAGCGAAGCGAACAGCCTTTTAGTCCGCGTGACCAGAAATTGCCCCTGGAATAAATGCGCATTCTGCCATACCTATCAGGGAAGCCGGTTCGAGATAAGAAGCGTGCCCGAGGTTAAGCAAGACATTCAGTCTATGAGAGACATCGCCGATGCGATCGCCGATCTTTCCTGCAAATTGGGGGACGGCGGCAACGTTACCAGAAATGTTTTGAGCCAGATTTATAACAGCAGGGACTTTCATAATGATTATTTCTACCCGGTGGCGGCTTGGCTTTATTTCGGCGGTGAAAATGTTTTTCTTCAGGATGCCAATTCTCTGATTTTAAAAACGGCAGAACTTTTGGAAATCCTAAATTTTCTGAAGGAAAAATTTCCCGGCATCGAAAGGATTACGTCTTATTGCCGTTCGCACACGGCCGCACGAAAAACACCGGACGAATTCAAGCAATTAAAACAAGCCGGTCTTTCACGCATTCATATCGGTATGGAGAGCGGTTCTGATGACGTTTTGTCTCTCATTCATAAAGGCGTAACCGCTGCTGATCAGATCAAAGCCGGTTTGCATGTCAAACAGGGCGGCATTGAACTGAGCGAATATGTCATGCCCGGTCTTGGAGGAGTGCAACTTACAAAGCAGCACGCACTCGACACGGCAAAGGCGCTCAATGCGATTAATCCTGATTTTATCCGCATGCGGACATTGCATGTGGTTCCGGGCACAAAATTGGATGACCTCATGCAAAAAGGAGATTTCCAGCCGCTTAAAGACGATGAAATCGTAGAAGAAATAAAATTATTCATTGAAACGCTGGATGTGCGGGGGGCTTACATCGCCAGCGATCACATTTTGAATCTCCTGGAAAATGTCGAGGGAAGATTGCCGGAGGACAAGAAAAAAATACTGGCGGTCATTGAAAAATATTTGGAACTTTCAGCGAAAGACAGGTTGATCTTCCGGTTGGGCAGGCGCATGGGCGCTTTTCGTAAAACAGAGGATTTGGCGGACAAGGAAACCTATCTGAAATTAAAAGCTATAGTCGATGACTATGAGTCAAGGGGGGCGGATCTTGATCGGGATATTGTTAAAACTATGAACAAATTCATATGATTATTCATCTTGAAGCCTGGGCCGCAATCAAAATGTTGAAGTTATTCTGACCGCACGGTAAAATTTTATTGACACTAAAGTTCTTTGTGCTTATACTTCGCCGTCAAATAGTAAAGCTTTATCAAGTTTGAGGATAATCAGCGGGTTGTGTGATATCTGCCATTTGATCTTGGACATTGTTTCAGGTTGGCAAATAAATGAAATAGAATGCACCGAATTTTAACGTCAAGGGGAATATTAACGCAGCCCTTGGAATTATCCGATAATTTTTTAAAGTCATGGAATTGATTAGAAATAAAACAAAAACTTTAGAGGAGGCTATACAAATGCGTGAATGTGTAATTATTGACGGCGTGAGATCACCTAATTCCCGAGCACACAATGAAAAAGGTTGGTTCAGAGGTTTAAGGCCCGATGAAGTCCTGACCAAGGTTTATGACGGATTATTTGGCCGCAACCCCAAAGTTAAACCTGAAGATGTCGAATCGGTATTTGTCGGTTGCGCCAACATAACCGGCATGCAGAATGATATCGGCCGTCTGGCCTGGCTGGCCGGCGGATTTCCCGAATCCGTTCCCACCAACACTTTAACCATGCAGTGTCCTTCAGGCATGGCCGCTACCCAGCACGCTGCCCGCGCTATTATGTGCGGTGAAGGCGATACCTACATTGCCGCCGGTGTGGAAGACATGCAGAAAGTTTTCATGGCCATGCACATGGATTTTCCTCCACGCTTGGCTGAACGTTACAACATCCTTGATCTGCCCATGGGCAACACCGCTGAAAAAGTAGCGGAAGTCTATAAAGTCAACCGTGCGGATATGGAAAATATGGCTTACTGGAGCAATAAAAAAGCCTATGAAGCCACCCAGACCGGAAAATTCAAGAATGAAATCATCCCGATGGAAGGCTTGAAAGATGACGGAACGCCTTTCATGGTGGATTCCGATCAGTGGATTCGTGGCGATGTTTCGCTGGAGCAGATGGCAACCATGAAAACGCCTTTCAAAGCGGATGGCGTTGTCACAGCGGCCACTTCTTCGCCTTTGACAATCGGCGCTGCGGCCATCCTGTTGATGGAACGCTCCAAGGCCGACAAACTGGGACTTTCGTACAGCATTAAATATGAAGCAGGCGCTTTAGGCGGTTGCGATCCCACGATGATGGGTATTGGTCCTATCCCCGCGGTCCAGAGACTTCTGGCTCGCACCGGTAAGAAAGTCAGCGATATCGGCGTGTGGGAATTCAACGAAGCGTTCGCCAGCCAGGCATTGGCTTGCGTAAGGGGATTGGGCATCGCCCAGAACGCTCCTTTCGATAACGTCAACATTTGGGGCGGCGCTCTGGCGCTCGGTCACCCGTTGGGACAAAGCGGATGCCGCATTCTGGTTACCCTGCACAGCATCATGAAGAATGAGTTGAAAGACGCCAAATACGGTGTGGCTTCACTTTGCGGCGCATTCGGTAATGCCGGCGCTACCATGTTGAGCAGAGTCTAAACATCAAATTGTTATTTGGATAAAATTCAAAAGGGGGCTCTCAGAAGAGCCCCCTTTATTTTTAATTAAAAATAAAGTTGTAATTATTTACCCGAAAGAAAGCGATGAGCATCGCGAGCCGTAATG
>JASEHT010000250.1 GCA_030018675.1 Smithella sp. | reverse complement strand
CGGGAAAAAAGAAATTATTCTGGTGAAAAATTTATCTTCTGTCGGAAGAATTTTCAAAAACATTAAACTTTTCACCTCAAGTGAGATATACAATCTGGAATGGGACGGAATGGGGCTCGCGGAAAACTGGCGAACTAAAAAAATTAACGGCTATGTTACTGATTATGCCATAAAAGACATCGACAATGACGGCAACCTTGAGATTGTTCTGGCACTGGTTCAGTCAACAGGAGCTTCTCTCAGAGACAGAAGCGTCATCGTTGTATACAAACTTGATGTCGAATAATTTGTTGACAAAATCTTATTGCTTATATATAGCCTCGCTTTGCAAAAAACGCTCATTGAATCTTTTCGATTTGTAAAGGCGGTGTAGCTCAGTTGGTCAGAGCATACGGCTCATATCCGTAGTGTCCCTGGTTCAAATCCAGGCACCGCCACCAAGATAATTAATAGCCCTAAAATAAAACGCCCTGTAAAAATAAAAATTACAGGGCGTTTTTTAATATATTTTTTATCAGCGGATTATTACTTGGTCATAGTTTTTATGACGGCCTGAACTCTTCGATTTTTCTGCCTTCCTTCTTCTGTATCATTGCTGGCAATCGGCTTGGCAAGTCCATAACCTACGGCTTTCAGACGGGAGGCTTGGATTCCAAAATTATTTATAAGATATTGACGGACACTGTTCGCCCGGGCTTCCGATAAACGTTGATTGTATTCTGCCGTATGTGTACTGTCTGTATGCCCCTCAATTACGGCAGTCGTTTTGGGATTTTGTTTCATGAAATCCGCCACTTTTTTAATTTCGTTATGATACTTTTCTTTGACAACAGCTTTATCTGAATCGAAATGTACTTTCAGCTCAATCACACATTCTCCGCCGGCGCAATCGGGAATGCTCGAATCCATAACTAAATCCGGTAATCCACCGGCTCTTGCGGCTTCGGCCTGCGGTAACATTACAAAACTCATCATTACGACTGCAAATAACAACACCAAATACTTTCTCATAACATTCTCCTTTCATGATTAATTCAAGTACAGCTTTAAAGACCTTTCACCATAAATAATTTTTCAATTTTGTTATTAATACTAAAATATGCATTGTATGTCAAAGATATTCTTGGAATAATGATGTGCCATATTTTAATAATTCTTGATTAAATTGAGATTTTTTGCTTTTGTGAGTTATTATATATGAATACAAAAGCATTTAATCCTGATGAAACATTCAGACCTTCCGTATTTTGTAAAAACTCTCATTTTCAGTCGATTATGGCGAGTTCCCGTCTTCGTCTGCCTTACCGGAATGTTATGGCTCAAAACGCAAGGGGAATAATTATCCGAACTCCCTCAGGCCCTGAATTGCTTGCTCTGCATGCTTATCATCCATCTTCAAAAGGATTGATTATTCTTTTGCATGGATGGGAGGGCTCATCATCCTCAGTTTATCTTCTGGAAACCGGAGATTTCTTTTATCGGCTTGGATTCTCTGTCTCTCGGCTTAACTTGCGTGATCATGGAGATTCACATCATCTCAACGAAGGGCTTTTTCACGGTGCCCTTTTACCGGAAGTATTAGACGCAGTTGAATATTTAGCCGGACTGTCAAAGAATAAACCAGTTTATTTGATTGGCTTTTCTTTGGGCGGTAACTTTGCTTTACGTATTGCCATAAAAAACCTGAATCAGCCGATTGCAAATCTGAAACATATTTTTGCGATAAGCCCGCCACTGGATCCCTATAAAACTACTCTGGCAATTGATAACGGCTATTTTTTCTACAGGCAATATTTTCTGCGAAAATGGAAGCGGTCACTCATCAAAAAGCAGCTTCTTTACCCAAACAAATACGACTTCGACAAAATACTCGGAGCCCGAACCTGTATTGAATTAACGGAAAATATTATGCCTTACTTTCCGGAAATGCCGACGTATCGTGATTATTTCAATCTCTACACACTCAAAAATGATTCTTTCCAAGATATGAACATACCGGTGAGAATATTCATTGCAGACGATGATCCGGTTATTCCGCGTGAGAATTACCAACTTCTCAAGGAAAATGAATTTTTAAAAATATCGAGACAAAAGTTCGGCGGACACTGCGGCTTTTTAGATTTGTTTCCGGCAAGATGTTGGTATAATCAGGCAATAGAGGCAATCATAATGTAAACGATCGGGGCACCTGTCAGCATGGATTTGAACCTTTTTCAGAATAAAAGAGTTTTCGCCCGTTTGGTTATGGACAAACTGGGCAAAATGCCGGTTGACTATACAGAAAAAAATCTCCAGATTGATCGGTCCCGGCATGAAGGTTCCAAACATCTGAAAGCCGCGGTGGTCTTATTGCTGAATTTCAAAAAAATTAATGAAAGAAGCGAATACGTTTTTCAACTCATTAAACGCTCCCAGAAAATTTCTCAGGGAGGCGACATCAGCTGTCCCGGCGGAATGCTGCAGCCCGGACGGGATAATTTGATGAGTTCTATCCTTAAGACCGGTCTGCTTCCAACCTTACGAGGCGGAATGGCTAGAAGGGTACAGAATGTGGATAGTGAAACGGCATCCCTCATTCGTCTTTTCCTGACCAACGCTTTGAGGGAAGCGTGGGAGGAAATCGGGTTAAATCCTCTCAATACAAAATATCTGGGCGCCCTGCCCTCCTACACGCTTCACATGTTCGCCAGAACTATATTTCCCGTTGTCTGCATAACCCGCGAACAATTCACATACAAAACAAGCTCCGAGGTGGAAAAGATTCTGGAAATTCCACTGAGTTTTTTCTTCCACAGCGAAAATTACGCCATGCTGGATGTTAAAACCTCACGGGAAGAATACTCGGGCCCCATTCAATACCAGACGCCCTGCCTGGTGATTCCCGATGGCCAAGGAAACGAGGATATACTCTGGGGAGCCACTTTCAATATCATTCATAATTTTTTGCATATTATTTCCGACGGGAGTGTCCCCAATGATTATTCCTTTCAAATGCGGGACAAAGTTTTGACGCCGAAATATATTTTCCCCAAAGGCTGACTGCATGGCCGGACTAAGAATCAAGCAATCAGATATCAATACCATCATTTTCGACTTTGACGGAACGCTCGCTCAACTAAACATCGATTTTCAGAAAATGCGTGAAGTAATAGCGGCATTGATTTTATCTTACGGAATTTCCAAAGACAGGCTGTCTTCAAACTTTGTTCTGGAAATGATTGATGAAGTCTGTGCAATAATCAGCCGGCGTTCTATCGCGGAAGCCAGAGAGTTTCTTGTTGATGCCAACACCGTCATTGAAAATATTGAAACAGACGCGGCAAAAAACGGCGAATTATTTAAA
>JASEHT010000024.1 GCA_030018675.1 Smithella sp. | reverse complement strand
CATAAAACGGGAATACCCCCCCGCACTTCTCGACTGGACAATCCTGATCAATCCGTCATCTACCGCTTCATTGATAAGAATCGGTTCTCTTCCGTCAGCAAACGCGCAAACGACCAGCCCGATGACGCCAAAGGCAGAAACAAAAAAGCGGGGCAGATACGACGCGTATCTCCCGATTGCAATTTTTTTGATGGTTACTTTATCGGCTTTCATATTGTTCACTGACCCGCCACCGCCTGGGCTGTTTCATTGATTTTACGCCGCGCTGTTTGAACAAACGTCCTTCCCGTTATGCTGCCGCAAAGGATGCCGGCACTTCCCATAAAGAAATAGAGCACCCAAACCTGATAGGTTGCCCACGATACCAGAAGGGCCTCACTGAAAATAAGTAACCCGAACCATACCGCTGAAATCCAGGCGAGAGCGCGATCACGCCGGCGATCAATCCGGGCAATGTCCATCCTGAGAAAATGCACAATGAACGCGAGCACAAAACCGGCCAGGAAAACCGTTTTCCACCAGCCGGCAATTTCATAAAAAGACGGTGAACGGGAATAAGAAAAAGAGATGTACATAACGGCTAACATCACGAGTATCCGTCTGAACACCAGCGCCCCTTTATTATGGGCCAAAGCAGTAAACAGCCAATAAAAAGCCGGAATAATCAGAACGATGGAAAGCAGTATTCCAACACCAAGAAAGCCGATGCCGAAATAGGAAAGAATATGTTTGTAAACTTCTGTAAAACCCATCATCGCCTCCGCGAAAAGACCCGAAAGACCAGACGCGTGAATAAAACATCCGTGTGAAGGCGCAGTCTGTTCAGGTACGGATGCTCATTTAAAGTGTGTATAACTTGACCCCATCGGCTTTCAGATAGTTTACGGAGAAGACGGGAACCGACCATCCATAAAAGGCCGCGTTCCATGACCGCAAGGGGAGAGGGCAACGTCAAAACAACGATCACGAAGACAATAAAAATAAAAAGTAAATTCGTTTTGACCACAACGCCGAAGGCCGACGTCATGCGGTTGAGAAAAACAACCGGATGGCCGGATACAGGGTCTTCCTTTCCGGTGGCGGTTTCAATCATACTCCGTTGTTCAGGGGAAAGAGAATCCCACTTTTTGCGTCCTTCGGTGTACCAGACCGCCTGCTGGACATCGGATTGTTTCCAACGCGACGGGTGCGAGAGGTATTCGTCAAAGATCTCCCGCAGATAAGGTCTAAGCTTTATGGCTGGCGTGCTCATCAGGCTGTAGGCATCGGTTGAACGGGGTCCGCCTCTGCTGTTGTCGAGGCAAAAGGACTCGAACTCAACGATCTTTCGTTCACCCGGATTCAAACGGATTTGCGGCACGACCTTCTGATACTGCATGGGTTGTTTGAGCACGCCCGATGAAATGACAAGCGATATGACCGCGATAACGCCGAAAAAGGCAGTCACGGAAACGATGACCCACAAAATTACTTTTCTTATTTTGCTGATTAAGGATATATCCATCATCTTCCGTGAACCTTTCGCTTCATGACAGTTTCTTGCCGCACCGCGCGCAGAAGACAGCCTCATGGCCAACTCCGGCCCCGCAATGACGGCATTGATGAATCGTTGACGCCGGCGCATCAAGGGCGGATCGCGCCGAAAGAAATTTCCCCATAATCCGTCCGTTCATTCCGATGATCGACCCCGTGCTCATCACTAAAAGCGCCATAATGATGGAAGGCGGTCTTTGCGTTACAATGGAAATGAGTTGGGTCAGGGCAAAAACGCCGCCCCAAACGACCAGATACCATATGGAATTGCGGGACATGACCTTGCCGTTTTCGACATAGACACGGGTTGATTGTGACCAGATAACCCCGATGCATAGTCCGGCTAATCCCATCGCTGCCAACAACAGCAGAGACGGACGATAATTTATAAAAAGTGAAAAAACCGTCAGCGTGATCAAACTGATGAGCATGGCAATGACCAACGAAAAAATGGAGACTTTCTTCGGTTTACGAAAGGTAAAAATAAGGAACGTCACCGATAATATAAAAATAATCAGAAAGACAACGCTTATGATCTTCATAATCAGGGGCAGAATGGAATCCATGTGAAAGCCTTAACCTATGATTAGAAAACAATGGACTCTTGAAACCAGGGCAAATAAGTTTAAGTTTTGCCAAACAACGTTAGAATGTTCTTCAATACGTAATATAAAAGACCTTGCTTCTTTTGACATAAAGTATAGGGAAAGCGATACTTTATGTCAATATCGAATATTCGACAAACGCAGACATTTCATAATGTATGTATCAAAAATATTAGACAAGCGGGGGATGGAAACCATCAAATATCTTCACATGGAATACTTGCACCGGAGATTATTGTTTTTACATGTTCTTGCGGCGGTTAAATTCGGAATGGTAGGCGGCAATCAAATCGTCATGCCGTAAAACGCCGAGAACCAGATTGGGTTCGTCGGGGCTGACCAGCAGGCCGAAAATCAGCCAGCGGGTGATGTTCTCCAGAAAAAAGCCCCGCAGCTTGCCGATGATTTGTTTCATCCGGTTCATTGAATAAAAAACCGCCTGAAATAATTATTTTTATAACGCTTATTTATCCGTAATTTCCACGTGATGCAATGTGTAATTATTGATACCCGAATTCCATGCAATGGGCAAATGCCGTATTCCTCGCTTGCATTTCACAGAACAATGAACAAGTTTTCATATTTCGCATTGACTTATCATCAACATTCATCTACTTTTATAAAGTAAACTTCTAATTAAAACTTCGCTGAACCGGAACCTCAAGCTGCGCGAATCTCACGGCTTCCATAAGGAGATAGAATGAAAAAAAAGGGTGATCAGGTTAAGGATGTAAAGGAATCGGCAACACTTTCCAATTCAAGTAATCCATCAGAAAACAATCGGCAAGCAACCGACGAAAAATATTTCAACCTCATTGAAAACTTGACGGATGCTATCAGCATTGTTCAAGACCAAGAAATAAAATACGCCAATAAACGCATGGCTCAATTGTCCGGCTACACCGTTGAAGAACTGACCGGAATGTCCATCTATAAGCTGGTTCCGTCCGAGTTTGCTTCTAATCTGGACGAAAGACTCGCTCAAAACGAGACATCCATTCCCGATATATTCAACACGCAGATGATGTGCAAGGACGGCAGCATCAAGGAAACGCAAAACACCTCCCGAACAATCCAGTATGAAGGCCGGCCGGCTATCGTCGCCACGACCAGGGACATTACCGGGCAAAAGCAGACGGAAGAATCGTTAAGGGCGAGTGATGAGCGTTACCGCCTGCTTGCGGATAATGTCACCGACGCCATTTTCATTATCGATATGGACATGCACTACACGTACGTCAGCCCGTCGGCGTATCATCTCACCGGATACACCCCTGGCGAATTGGTAATAATGAATGTGCAGCAGGTTGTCGACGCTAAAACGTTGAACTGGTTCGGTGAAATGTTTGCCGAAGAGCTTGAAATAGAAAAGCGTCCGGATAAGGATTTAAAAAGATCGCGGGCTCTGGAATACCAGCATATCTGCAAGGACGGTTCAAGAATATGGGTGGAAACCAAGATAACATTTCTCAGGAATGAGAATAACGAAGCGATAGGAATCGTCGGCGTTGTCCGTGATATATCCGACCGTAAAAAGGCGCAGGAAACGGCCCTAAGTGAATACAATTTCAGCCGTTCGGTCCTGGACAGCCTTATGATACCCTTCTTTATGTTCGAACTGGAAACCGGGTCTTTTTGCAGGTGGAATAACGCTTTCCGTCTTACCTCGGGTTACAGCGACGAGGAAATACGAACAATGAGGCCACGCGATTTCATTCCAGAATCGGGAAGAGAAAAGTTGCTAAAACTTGCGGAAGAATTCAAGGATAAGGACCACGTATCGGTTGAAATAAACCTTGTTTCCAAGCAAGGCAAAATTACGCCCTGCTTGTTATCGGGAAATCTTCTGGTCCATGACGGGAAGCAATACGTCGTGGGCATCGGGATTGATATCACCGAACGCATCATGGCGGAAACGCTTCTCTGTCAAAGCGAAGAACGATACCGAACCATCATGGAAGACATCAATGAAGGCTATTTTGAGCTGGATCTTGCCGGCAATTTCACGTTCGTCAATAACGCAACCTGCCGGGATATGGGTTATTCCAGGGAAGAACTTATCGGTCTGAATAACCGGCAATACACCGACCAGGAAACATCAAGAAAACTTTTCAACGCGTTCAATAAGCTTTACAAAACAGGAGAGCCCATTAAGAATCTGCACTGGCAGATTATTAAGAAAGACGGAACCATAGGATACACGCAAGGTTCCATTTCGCTGCATAAGGACGAAAAGGACAACATCATCGGTTTTAGAGGCATCGCTCATGATGTCACGGAAAATAAACTCGCGGAAAAAAAGTTGAGCGAAAATGAAGAAAAATACCGTCTGCTGGCCGACCATATGAAAGATCAGGTCTGGATGATGGATTTAAATCTGAACGTTTCCTATGTTAGTCCTTCCGTGGAAAAACTGCTGGGGTACTCTTTCGAGGAATTAAGAGCGCTACCGCTTGATAAACTGATCACGGAAAAATCCTACCGCGACGCGATGGATTTCTTTGCCGAGGAAATGCCCAAAGCTCTGGCCGCACCGCCGGGCTATGTTCTGACGCGCACCCTGGAGCTGGAATTTTGCTGCAAAGACGGCCATACGGTGTGGGTTGAAAGCACTTTCAGCCTAATCAGGGACGAGAACGGAAAACCCGTTTCCCTGCTAGGCGAAGGAAGAAACATCGCCGAACGCAAGCAAATGGAAGACGTCCTGCGCAAAAGCGAGGAAAATTTCCGCCGTTCGCTTGATGACTCCCCGCTGGGTGTGCGGATATCCAGCAAGGAAGCGAAAACCCTTTATGCCAACCAGGTCGTCCTTGATATTTACGGCTACGACACTATTGAAGAACTGCGCAATACACCGATTGAAAAACGCTATACCGCGGAGAGCCACGCGGAATATCTGGAACGAAAACAAAAAAGGGTTCGGGGTGAGTTCGGCCCCTCTGAATATGAAGTCAGCATCGTCAGGAAAGACGGCGAAATACGCCATTTGTACGTCTTCCGCAAACAGATATTCTGGAACGGGGAAAAACAGTCGCAGGTGATTTACCAGGATGTGACACTGCGTAGAAAAGCCGAAGAGAAGCTGAACGAGACATTGGAAAGTCTGCGTCAGTCCATCAAGATAACCATTCAGGTTCTGGGCACGGCTTCGGAAGCGAAAGATCCATACATGGCCGGTCACCAGAAGAGGGTTGCCGACCTGGCCCGTGCCATCGCGACGGAAATGAAGATGCCTCAGGATAAAATTGAAGCCATCCGGATGGCCAGTTCCATTCATGACATCGGAAAGATTTCCGTTCCCTCCGAAATTCTCTGCAAACCGGCAATTCTTTCCGATCTTGAATTTTCTCTTGTTAAGAACCACCCGCTATACAGCTATGAAATCATCAAGGAAGTGGAAGCCCCCTGGCCCCTCGCCGATATCGTTCACCAGCACCATGAAAGAATGAACGGGTCCGGTTATCCTCAAGGATTAACAGGCACGAATATTCTTATCGAATCGCGGATCATCGCCGTCGCGGATGTCGTCGAGGCGATGTCTTCGTATCGCCCGTACCGCCCCGCGCTGGGGCTGGATATCGCTCTCGCGGAAATTGAAAATAACGCGGGCATTCTCTATGATGCCAATGTTGTGGAAGCCTGTCTCAGGCTGTTCCGTGAAAAGGATTTCCATCTCGCATAACATTTTTCCGCTCAACGGATATCTTCTCTGGCTCCGGGATTTAAGATGTTTCAATATCGACCAACGGAAAGGCCGGTCTTGACAGTCGGTGGAATTGCGTTTATATATTTACATCTTTTTTGCTGCCACAAAACAAGGAGGCTCCCTTGAAAAAACTAACCGTGACCATTTTGTTGACTTTTTTTATTTTCCCGTCCTTCGTCTTCGCGAAAAATTTATCCGTTGAAGAACAATTCAAGCAAAGCTTTCCCCAGAATAAATTCGAAAGCATAACACCAACGGAAATCGAAGGAATGTATGAGGTTTATGCGGGGAATCAGATTTATTATTACATGCCGAAAGAAGACGTGCTCCTCTACGGCAGTATGATTTCCAAAAACGGCGTCAATATCACGCGCGAGAGCTACCTGAAA
Source organism: Smithella sp. (assembly GCA_030018675.1). Lineage (GTDB taxonomy): Bacteria > Desulfobacterota > Syntrophia > Syntrophales > Smithellaceae > Smithella. Next base: position 12,654 of record JASEHT010000024.1, on the reverse strand, counting down.
AAGACGGCGCAAAAGATGGCGAAGCTGCCTCTGGACAGCGCTCTGAAAATCGGGAAAGGGAAAAAGACCGTCGTGGAGTTCCTGGATCCGGATTGCTACTACTGCCGCGAGTCCTATAAATTCTTTTCCGCGCGCAAGGATGTCACGACCTATGTTTTCTTTTTCCCCTTATCCCAGGAATCGGGGAACAAAATTAAACACATCTTTTGCTCGAAAGATCCTGCGAAAACATACGCGGACGTCATGAGCGGCAAGTTGGATCATAATCCCCAGCTTAATGTCTGCGCAGACGCCAAAATTGACGAGAAAATCAACACGCACATACAACTGGCTTCACAGATCGGACTCAGGGGAACACCTTTGCTCTACATCAAAGGCCAGGTGATTGACGGTTTCGACCGCCCGGTTATTGAAAAACTTCTCCAAGATTGATCGCAACGGTTGTTGATAAAATCTAATCTTTGGGGGAAACAGGCGCTATCTGACCTTGCCGCCCGTTTTTGCTTCGCGGTCGAAAGTCAGAACGGTCAGTCCTTTGTCCGTATCGGTTGCCAGCAGCATGCCGTAAGATTCCACACCCATCAGCGTGGCGGGTTTCAGATTGGCCACGATCAGTATTTGCCGGCCGATTAATTCCTCGGGCTTATAGTCCTTGCCGATTCCGGCGACGATGGTTCTTTCTTCGCCAATATCAACTTTCAACTTCAAAAGCTTGCTGGATTTGGGAACCGCTTCCGCGGCCAGAATTTTCGCCACGCGCAAATCGACTTTAGAGAATTCTTCGTAATCAATTTCCGGTTTCAGATCGATCTTTACCGGTTTCTGCTCCCCGGGCTGATTCTCTTTCTCCTGTACGATGCGCGGGAAAAGCGCTTCATCGCGGGTCAGAGAACTGCCTACCCTCAACGAATTGCCCTGTTTAATGCTGTTTAAATTCAACTGTTCATCGTCATGGAAACCGATCTGTCTCAGAATTTTTTCCGCCGTTTGCGGCATAAAAGGCGAGAGCATGACGGCTATGGCGCGCAACGCTGCCAGCAGATCATACATAATCGCCGTCAATTTTTCTTTGTTGGCCGAATCTTTTCCCAGTACCCAGGGTTCATTTTCCACAATGTATTTGTTGGTGATATTGATAAAATCCCAGACGGCTATCAGGGCTTTGTGCAAAGCCATGTCCTGAAAACTGTTTTCGACCTCCCCGACCGCTTTCAGCGCGGCTTCGCGCAGAGACGGATTTTTTGCGGCCTCCTGCACATCAGGAACTTTGCCTTCGCAATATTTGATGGCCATGGTGATGGTCCGGCTGACCAGATTGCCCAGGTCGTTGGCCAGATCGGAATTCAACCGCTGAACAAAAGCCTCTTCGGAAAAATTGGAATCCAGTCCGAAAGCCATATCCCGCAGCAGGAAATAGCGAAACGCGTCCAGACCGTATTTGTCTTTTAAATCAAGGGGGCGCACAATATTGCCCAGGGTTTTGGACATCTTGCTCTGATCCACGTTCCAGTAACCGTGCACATTGAGATGCCGGTACGGTTCAATCCCGGCCGCTTTGAGCATGGTCGGCCAGTAGATGCCGTGCGGCTTTAAAATGTCCTTGGCAATCAAATGTTCGGCTGCCGGCCAGAAGGTTCTGAAGTTTTCTCCTTCGGGATAGCCCAGCGCGGTGACATAATTAATCAGGGCGTCAAACCAGACATAGGTGACATAATTTTCATCAAACGGCAGCGTGATTCCCCACTCCAGACGGGACTTGGGACGGGAGATGCAGAGATCTTCCAGCGGTTCGCGCAGGAAAGCCAGCGCCTCATTTTTGTATCGCTCCGGTCGGATAAAATCGGGATGCTTCTTGATATGATCAATCAGCCAGTCCTGATATTTGCTCATCCTGAAAAAATAATTTTTTTCTTCAATATACTGTGGTTCGCGACCGTGTTCGGGACATTTGCCGTCCACGATTTCCTTTTCCGTCAGAAACCGCTCGCAACCGAAACAGTAATAACCGCCGTAACTGCCAAAATAAATATCGCCGGCGTCGTAAACTTTCTGCAGAATGTAACGCACGGTTTCGACATGATTGGCGTCGGTCGTCCTGATGAAATAATCATTGGAAATGGACAGTTCCGGACAAAGCGCGCGAAACTGCGCGCTGATTTTATCCGCGTATTCCTTGGGCGTGATGCCCGCCTTCTGCGCGGCTTCCGCTATTTTATCGCCGTGTTCATCGGTTCCGGTGACGAAGAAGGTTTTGTCGCCGGTCATGCGGTGGTACCGCGCCAGAACATCGGCAACAATCGTGGTATAGGCGTGCCCGATGTGCGGCGACGCGTTCACATAGTAAATAGGCGTTGTGATATAAAATGATGTCGACATCTCTCATGCCTCTCCATAACCATTATTGAAAATTTTCCCGGTCGTCCATTTTTTCCAGATCCAGCGTCCGCTCTTCCTCGGATGCCTCTTTTTTGCTTTTCTGCGCTTTGGCTATTTTCGGGCATTTTTTCTTTCCCGAATACCCTTCATGTTCAAAAGCCAGGCAGCACATCAGCCGGCCGCACAATCCGGAAATCTTTTCCGGATTCAGAGACATGCTTTGCTCCTTGGCCATTCGAACCGTCACCCTTTCCAGATTCTGCAGGATTCCGGCGCAACAGACCATTCTGCCGCAAACCGCAATGCCTTTCGTAATACGTGTTTCCTGACGGGCGCCGATCTGTTTCAGTTCGATCCTGATTTTAAATTTCTGGACGAGATCCTTGACCAGTTCACGGAAATCCACCCGGTTTTCCGCCGTAAAGTAAAATACGATTTTGTTTTTTTCAAAAAAACAATCCACGTCAACCAGCTTCATGGACAGCTCTCTTTTGTGAATCCGCTCCTGGCAGAATTTCCACGCCTCCCGCTCCAGTTTCTCATTCTCTTCTCTGATCCGCAAGTCGTCCGCGGTTGCCTTGCGTACAACTTTTTTAAGATGAGGCGGCGCCTCCGAAGATTCGCGTCGTTTCACGTCCGTCGCAACGACACCCAGCGCAAGACCGTTATCCGTGTCAACGATGACCTGATCATTTTTGTGCAACATCAGATCGGCGGCGGAGAAATGATATATCCGTCCCTCTTTCTTGAATTTAACGCCAATAATATTTACAAGCAATTTCATCCCACCTTGTTTTCTAGTAGTTCAACTTAAATGCCATTGTCTCCAATGTCAACGATTTGTTTACGTTTTGCTCGATGATATCCCCGGCTCTCTCGATATGCTCTATATTCTGAAGAATCTGCTCTCCGGAAAGCCGTCCCGCACACAACGAGACCAACGATGCATGATCCTGATTGATGAGCATGTCTTTTTCCCCGATTTCTTTGAAAACCAGAACATCGCGGAAAAAAGCAACGAGAATCTTCAATCCCTGCCTGATTTCTTTCTTCTTCTGTCCCAGAAAGGACGCGAACTGAATCAGGCTGAACGGGTCCTGCCGGGTGGTCGATGAAAGCAGATCGAGCAACTCCTTTCGATAGGCGAAAATATCCTCCTGATTTAATTCCAGAGCATTGCCGATGGAGCCGCCGGACAAAGCCGCCGGAAGCAGGGCTTTTTGATGATCTATCTCCATGGCCGACACCAGAAATCTTTTCACCGTTTCGGAACTCAACGGATTGAATCGTAGGTGCTGACAGCGCGAAATAATCGTCTGCGGCATGGCATACGGTCGCGCCGTAATCAGCATCAAGATGTTGGAGGCAGACGGTTCTTCCAGCATTTTTAAAAGGGCGTTGGCCGATTCTTCATTCATTTTGTCGGCATCGTCGATCATAAAGGCCCGTTTCTTCGCTTCCAGCGGCCGGCATTTGGCCCGTTCCTGAATTTGACGGATGGAGGCAATGCGGATAAACTGGCCTTCGGCTTCCACGGAAAAAACATCGGGATGACTCGAACGCTGAATTCTGCGACAGGAATCGCATGCGCCGCAGGCATCGTGAAGCGTATCGGATTGAGCGCAATTGACCGCCTTGATGAACTCCAGCGCCAGCGCTTTCTTTCCTATACCGGGAATACCGCTGAAAAGATACGCGTGAGCCGTTCTTTTCCGGGCCAGCGTGTTGCGGAGAATTTCTTTTTTGCTTTCATGACCGTATATATCGCCGAATGACATAACTGAAAAGAAAGTTCCTCGAAGTGTTAAGCTTTCAAATTGATAAAATCAACGATATGGCGACGCACGTCCGCCTGAATGACATCTACATCACGGCTGGCGTCAATTAACCGGAAACGGCCGGGATCCTTCCTTAAAATATCCAGATAACCTTCTCTGATGCGCGTGTGAAAATCAAGATTCTCTCTCTCGAATCTGTCCGTAGCCGCAGGTTCGGAAAGCTGATTGTTCCGTTCCGTGGCTCTCCGCAGACCGATTTCCACCGGCAAATCAAAAAGCAGGGTCATATCCGGCCTGACCAGCATGGAAGAAAAATCGTTGATCATTTTGACGATTTCCGTATCCAGGCCGCGTCCGGCCCCCTGATAGGCGAAGGTGGCATCGGAAAAACGATCGCACAAAACAAGTTTGTCCTGTGCGAGCGCCGGCATAATAACCTCGCGGACGTGTTGAGTCCGGGCGGCGCCGAACAACAAGAGTTCGGTTTCACGGCAGATATCCATGTGGTCACGGTTGAAAAGGATATGGCCTATTTTCCGGCCGATGCCGGTTCCCGAAGGCTCCTGGGTGACCACTGAAGGCACATTTTTTTCAGACAGGTATTGGGCTACCCGTTTTATCTGGGTGGACTTTCCCGAACCTTCAATACCTTCAAACGTGATTAATTTTCCCAATAACTTAATCCTTTGAACAAGATAACTGGAAATATTAACGGTTTAATGTTCACAAAAAAAATTTCCCCGACAATCTATTCATAAAGAGGGGGGAAACCGGGAATACAACCTTTTTGCAAGAAGCTTTATTCCCAGTTATAATTCTGCCTTGGAAAAATTATTTCGCATCTCCGGGCACGATGGATTCCACCGGACACTGGTCTGCGCAACTTCCACAATCGTCGCAGAGATTGGCGTCAATAACATACTTGTCCTCGCCTTCTAAAATCGCTCCTTTGGGGCATTCGCTCTCGCATGACCCGCAAGCGATGCATTCATCCGTAATCACATAGGCCATAATTCTCTCGCTCCTTTTTTATAATTATTTCAACAAAATAAAATTTCCCGACCGATTGGCAGCCAGAAAATCATTGTTAACGCCAATCATCTTTTTGCTGCCCGTTGAATACGCAATAACAATTTAAACGGAAACAACTTCCTTGACACCCGGCACTTTCGATTTGATGACCTTCTCTATTCCCATTTTCAAGGTCATCTGCGACATGGGACAGCCATGGCAGGCGCCGGTCAACTTAACTTTTACGACACCGTCTTCGCTAACATCGACCAATTCAACATCTCCTCCGTCCGCCTGAAGACTGGGCCTGACCAGCTCGATTGCTTTTTGGACTTCTTCTTTCATGATGGTTTCTCCCTGTTTTAAATTTTTATCACTCGCTCAATGCGGAATATAATTAATCATTTTGCGGGCGACATCGCGGGCGATTCTGGACAATTCCGGTTTGATGATTACAAAATCACTGCTGATGACATGGTTGCCTTTCCACATCAGCCTACCGGTGACAACATCGTAAAATTCCATGGTGAGGCCGACATGCGCAGTTTTTTTGTCCCCTTCGGCTGTGTATTTCCACTCATCAACAAAAACCAGCAAAAAAGCATCTATGTCGGTTTTTCTGCCGATTTCCCGACTCAAAGCGGGATCCGGAAAATTAAGCATCCTTAATTTGTCGAAAAAATTTCTGGCCGCATCGCGCAATTCCTCATCGGCATTGATCTTGGATTGCAGGCTTTGGGCATCCATAACATGATCGAACCATTTCTTTTCGACCAGCAAACCCGCCACGATCTGTTCCACAACGGTTCTGGAATCAATATCCTTGTGATTCCAGACCTCTATCGGGAAAATGGCTATCTTTTTCGGATGAAAATCTTTGGCTTCGGGAGCCAGTTGATGAAAGCGCAACCCGCCGCAGGCGACGATGCCCAGCAAAGAAATTAATAAAATATACGCGGTAAAATGCTTCTTCGTCATAATCCTTAATATCTCCTTATTTCCCGAAGGACAACCTACATATCAAAAAAAGCGCCACAAGAAAACACAAAAACCAGCTGCGATATAGCTGGTTTCCAGAAGGCCTTCCTTGACCGCCCCGGAAAGCGCTGCGTGTTTATCACAAAACTCGAAACAAATCCATACATATAATAGGCTTCCCAACAAAAAAAGGCTCAACGATGACGTCCAGCCCGCCGGAGAAGAGGCCAGAAGAAGCGCCGATAATATCAATGTCATCAGGCCAAGGATGGTGAGGGTCTTTTCTCTGCCGAAAAATACGGGAATTGTTTCCTGTCCCACCAGTTTATCGCTCTGCATCTCCAGAATGTCAGCCATGGCAGACCGGATAAACACCATGCCGAAAGCGAAAGAAAAAGCGACGACCCATCCCGGATGAAAAGATTGATGAGATCCCAATGCGGGCAGAACTGCGGCGACGAATCCCCAGGCCGCTGACATAGACACATTTTTGGAACCGGGGAAATCCTTGAGACTGCGCACACGGAAACTTCCGGGCATAATGTTCATGTTATAAATGATTCCGCCGAAAGATATGATGAATAACGCAACAAAAACAGTGAACGACATCTGAAAGGCAATGATCAGCGCGGCGACAATGGCCAGTACCGCCGTAAAAAAATATGTCTTCGCGTGTCTGCGGTAGGATTCTTCCCGAAAAGATCCCACCAGTCCGGCCGGCTGGCGGCTGATGAGACGGTTTAATACGTGAATGGCAAAAACAAACAAAGAGGCGATGGCGATAAAAGACATCTGAACCGGAATACCCATCAAAAGCATGCCGGCAAGACAAAGGCAACCGGCGCCAATCGCGGAGTAGATATCCGTCCGGACCGCCATAATCCAGAGGTTCAGCATCGCGCCCAACCCTTTGAGCCTGTGGCTTTGTCCTTCCATGATTTTGTCCATCACCCGATCGATAATCCAGTTGGGCGTGGAAGCGCCCGCTGAAACGCCGACTTTACCGAAAGGACTGATATCGATGCTTTCCATATCGGCAAGATTTTCAATGTGATAGGTGCGGGGCTGCTTTCTCTGGGCCAAATCGGCCAACCTTCTGGTGTTGGCGCTGTTTTTCCCGCCGACGATGAACATCGCGTCCATCTCACCGGACATGGCAATGACTTCCGCCTGCCTTTGTTCGGTGGAAGAACAAATCGTATTGAACACCACCGCGCCCGGACAGTATTCTTTTATTTTATCGACGATACGGTGATAGCTGTCCGAGTCCTGCGTGGTTTGTGCGACAACGCAGATTTTTTCCACACAGGATACTTTTTCCACTTCTTCGACAGAAGAAATTACAAACCCCCGGCCTCCGGCATAGCCCAGAAGACCTTCCACTTCCGGATGTTCCTTGTCGCCCACAATCACCACGGTGTAATTCAAGGTCGTGTGTTTTTTGATGATGGCCTGAACATAGCCGACCTTCGGACAGGTCGCGTCAACAACTTGGATGCCGCTCTGCTTTATGTTTTTTCTTTCCGCCGGGGTAATGCCGTGGGCGCGAATAACCAGGATGGCGTTTCCCTTATTCGGGATGTCCCCGATATCCCCGATGGGATGGACCCCCCGGCTTTTCAGCAATTCAATCGTCTGAGGATTATGAATCAGGGGTCCGTAGGTGTATATGCGGCGCTTGGTTTCATGCTGCGCCAGATCGAGCACAATATCCACCGCACGGCGCACCCCCATGCAAAAACCCGCTGTTTTGGCAAGTTTAATTTCCATAATGGTCTTTCTTTTTTGCGAGGATAAAAAACTCTTTATTGCCCGCCGGACCCACAATCGGCGAGGCGCAGTCCCCTTCTACTTCCAGTTCCAGCGATTCACAAAATTCTCTGATCTCCTCAACCAGACGTTCCTGAACAGCAGCATCTTCGACAACACCTCCTTCGGCTACTTCTTCCCGCTTTGCTTCAAACTGCGGTTTAATCAGCGCCAGTATTCTTGCTCCTTTTTCCAGAAACTTTAAAACCGCGGGTATCACAATTTTCAGGGATATGAAAGAAGCATCGATGACGGCCAGATCAATTTTTTGATCCAGATCCGCTCCGTCATAAAAACGGCAGTTGGTGCGCTCAATCACCACGACACGCTTGTCCTGACGCAACTTCCAGGCTAACTGACCGTAGGCGACATCCAGCGCGTAAACTTTTTTTGCGCCTGCCTGCAGAAGGCAGTCCGTGAATCCTCCCGTAGAAGCGCCGACATCGAAGGCGACAAGATCCCGGACATTCAGATTAAATTCCTTGAGCGCCCCGCGCAATTTCAGTCCGCCGCGGCTGACGTAAGGATTGTCTTCGCCCTTGATGTGAATTTCCGCGTCAGCGTCAACAACCGCGCCCGCTTTATCGGGATAACCATCGTTGACTCTTACCGCCCGGGCCATAATCATCGCGCGGGCTTTTTCGATCGTCGGAGCGTTTCCCCGCTCCACCAGCAATGTATCCAGACGGATTTTTTTAACGGCCATAATATTATAAAACGCTAACTGATTTATGGAACCTGAGGAACGTTTTCTTTCCTAATATCGCCTTCGAGCTATCAGATATTGCAAGGCAAAACAAGGCTGAATCAGTTCCCCTATCAATTTCCCTGCCAACCATAGGACATTCGTTTTGCCATGTTTTTCCATCCTTCCCGGCGATGAAACCATGTCATCGACGTCCTCCGCCGGCCCGAGACAGAAAAGGATGCCGGACTGTTGCTTAAATCAAAGGCAGTCTGTCTCTTATGCACAAAATCATCGATACATAAGACAGCGTTTATTACAGACGTCCCGAAAAAGGTTGCATCCACCCGGCGGGAAGTTTATAATTCACAATCATACCGGTTATTCAGCCTGGCATTCCGCATTCAAAAGGTGAATTTTATGGATTTACAAATTAAAGACAAGGCCGCAATGATCACCGTGCAGACCATCAATGTCGATGGCGGCGCGGTCATGCGTTGAAAGGAGTCCCATGACCTCAAAGCGAACGAAAAAAAAACCGGTCACCCTGGCGCTTCAGGGGGGCGGGTCGCATGGCGCGTTTACCTGGGGCGTGCTAGATCGTATCCTCGATGACGAGCGCATCGAGATCAAGGGCATCAGCGGCACAAGCGCGGGCGCGATGAACGCGGTGGTCCTGGCGCACGGATACGAAGTGGAAGGTCCGTCAGGCGCGAAGCGGGCGCTGGCCGATTTCTGGAAGGCCATCAGCATCAAAGGCGCCTTCAGCCCGTATCATGCAAGCCCCTTCAATCCCCTTAGCGCCGACTGGTCGCCTTGGGCGATCGGTTTTGACATGCTGTCCCAGGCATTCTCTCCCTACCAGATGAACCCGATGAACTTTAACCCGCTTCGCGACCTTCTGGCGCGCACGATCGATTTCGATCAGCTCAAATGCTGCAGCAAAATCCGGCTGTTTATTTCCGCTACAAACGTCAACACCAATCACCTGCATATCTTCGACAACAGCCAGTTATCACTCGACGCGCTGATGGCGTCGGCCTGCCTGCCCAACATGAATCAGGCGGTGGAAATCGACGGCTACCACTACTGGGACGGCGGCTTCATGGGCAACCCGGCCATCGAGCCCCTGGTCAGCCAATGCGACGCCACGGACACCCTCATCGTCCAGATCAATCCCACGCGCCGCGAAAATGTGCCCCGTTTCGCCATCGATATTGCCGACCGGCTCAACGAGATCACGTTCAACTCCAGTCTGATGCGGGAGCTGCGCTCCTATTTGGATATTACCCGGCTCATTGAACAGGGAATTATTCGCGACTCGCGTTTCGAGCGCGCCTACTTCCATGTCATCCCGATGAACAAGGAAATGGCCCGCCTGGGGACGCGCAGCAAGCTCGACACCAGTTGGGCTTTACTTTCCCGACTGTTCAAGTTGGGACGCAAACAGGCCGGTGCCTGGCTTTCCAGGCACTTCGAGGACATCGGCAAACGCTCCACCCTGGATCTTGACGAGTGGTCGCCGATAGAGAATCCCGACGTTATAGCGTCAACGAAGACCTGATGGCGTTTTTACCATGATGAAGAGAGGTAATCGCTGATGATCGGCATACTGGGCATTTTGATTTCGCTGGGGTTATTGATCTACATGGCCTACCGGGGGATCAGTGCGCTGATCGTCGCGCCGCTCATGGCGCTGGTCGCGGTCATGCTGAGCTTCGGGCCGCCCCTGCTGGGAAGCTACACGCAGGTGTTCATGCCGGCGCTTGGGCAATTTGCCATCCTGTATTTTCCGCTGTTTTTACTGGGCGCCATTTTCGGTAAACTCATGGACGATTCGGGCTCCGCCCAGGTCATCGCCTCCGGCATCGTCAAAAAGCTCGGGAAAAACCGTTCGCTTCTATCCATCGTTCTGGCCTGCGCCATCCTGACCTACGGCGGCGTATCCTTGTTTGTCGTGGCGTTTGCCGTCTATCCCATTGCCGTGGCGCTCTTTCAGGAGGCCAACATCCCCAAACGGCTGATTCCCGCAACCATCGCCCTGGGCTCCTTCACCTTCACCATGACCGCCCTGCCCGGCACGCCCGCCATTCAAAACGCCATTCCCATGCCCTATTTCAACACAACGCCGTTTGCCGCTCCGATTTTGGGCATTATCGCCGGAGTCATCATGTTCACCCTGGGCATGCTGTGGCTGTCGTACCGTGAAAAAAGCGCGCGTAAAAAAGGGGAAGGCTTCGGCGAACACCATGAAGAGGCGCACCGGCCGCAGGTTTCCAAGGATGTGCGCGAACACGCGCAATGCGAAAACTTCGACGTCATGGAAATCACAACGACCGACCGCGAGCAGGCTCAGGGGCTTCCGTATTTCGCGATTGCCCTGCTTCCCGTCGTCACGGTCATCGCGCTCAACTATGGATTCACCCGGTTTATTATCCCGGCGATGGATACCTCCTACCTCGCACTGCCGCAATACGGCGCCACGGACATCACGGCTGTGCGCGGCGTCTGGTCGATCATCTGCGCGCTGACGATATCGATTATCATTTTGATGCTCTTGAACTTTAAATACATCAAGAGCATCAAGCGCACGCTGGACGACGGGGCAAGCGCGTCGGTGCTGCCGCTGTTCAACACCGCGTCGCTGGTCGGATTCGGCGCGGTCATCGCGTCGCTGCCCGCCTTCGCGCTCATCCGTGACGCGGTGCTGGGCATTGCGCCCGGCAACCCGCTTATTTCCCTGTCCATCGCGGTCAATCTGCTGGCCGGCATTACCGGTTCCGCCTCGGGCGGCATGAGCATCGCGTTGCAAACCCTGGGAGAACGCTACCTGGAAATCTCGCAAACCGCCGGCATCAGCCCCGAGCTGATGCACCGTGTCACCGCGATCGCCACGGGCGGACTCGACGCCCTGCCGCAAAACGGGGCGGTCATCACGCTTCTGATGATCTGCAAGCTGACCCACCGCGAATCCTACGGCGACATCTTCGTCGTCGCGGCTCTCACCCCGATCATCGCATTGATCGCGGTGATCATTCTGGGAACACTTTTCGGAAGCTTTTAGAAGACTCGCCCTCCACAGAGAACACAGCGACGCTGTTAACGTTCAAACTTACTCACACCACACAAGCCGCAGTGTTCATGTTTCATGCATCAAGCTCAAATTACCTTGATTAGCTTATCTAAACCTTCGGGATGCGAGCGGTGGTTTTGATTTGCAAATAACGGCTCCTTTAGGTATAAATTATACCTAAGTCCTTGTGGCTATTATACGGGAGCAGTCTTTATCCCACTCACAAGTGTTACCGGCCTTCCATTTACGTCAGGAAAGGGAAGCAACATGCGGGGGAGGATACGGGAGATTGATTATACCTGTTGGCAAAGGGTTTCAAATTAACGTAGAAGGGCAGTATTCTGTAAAGATATTCTGCCGGAGCTGCCGTAGCATATATATTAAATAAAAATGTTAAGGGATGGATATGCCGAGTTTATTGTTTATTTTGATGGTTGGTTGTGGGCTTTTGAGTCTGATTTTTTTCATTTTAATGTTTGTGGCCATACGGAAAGGGAAAATTATTGGCTCAACAATGAGTTTGCTGATAGCGCTCCTTTGCTTGGCGCTGACCGGATTATCCGGAACAATTACCCTGGCGACAAAGGGCTATCTTGCCCTGACACACGAAGAAACAGCGGCGATTGTTCAAACAGAACCGCTCGGAGGCAAAGAGTTTTTGGCACATTTTGAATTTCCTGACGGGCACAAGGCGTCTTACCGGTTAGCGGGAGATGCCTTATACGTCGACGCGCATATACTCAAATGGAAACCTATTGCCAATATACTTGGTTTGCACACGGGGTATGAACTGGACCGTGTTGCCGGACGCTACAGGGATATTGAAGAAGAAATAAAAAGCCGGCGCACCGTCTTTCTTGTTTCTGAAAAAAAGCCGGTAAACATGTTTAATCTGCGAATCAAGTTTTCTTTTTTAGAGCCTTTTCTGGATGCCGAGTATGGCT
>JASEHT010000249.1 GCA_030018675.1 Smithella sp. | reverse complement strand
AACACGGATGATCTCTTCATAACGCAGGATATCTTCATGCCCCTGAAGCGAAATACCTTCCTTGGGACGGCAGTAAACACACCTCAGGTTGCATCGGTCGGTTATGGAAACCCGCAGGTAATTTATTTCTCTACTGTATTGATCAAGCATATTATAATTTTATGACGACCTCATTCTTTAATTATGGCATAAATAGCATACTCAACCCATGAGAGCCATGAAATGTTTCTTGACAGGGCACTTTTTCTTTATTAAACACAACAAGAATCATCCTGCCTGTTGTTTAAATAAATCACGTCAGGAAGTAAAAAGTCCGGAGCTATCATGGAAAAAGTGCCGATTACAAAAGCTGGTTTTGAAAAACTGAAAAAAGAACTGGAAGTCGTGAAGAATGTATCCATTCCTGAAAACGTCCGCGATATTGAAGTCGCCCGCGCCCATGGCGACATTTCCGAAAATGCCGAATATTCGGCGGCAAAAGAAAGACAGTCTTTTCTTTACGGAAAAATGCAGGAGTTGGAACACCAGTTGGCAACGTCCAATATTATCAACCTGAAGGGATTAAATACCGACAAAGTGGTTTTCGGCTGTTACGTAAGCATGACAGATATCGACAGCGGCGAAAGAGTCAAATATCAGCTGCTCGGCCCCTATGAATCAGACATCAATCTGAACAAAATTTCCGTGACGTCCCCCATCGGCAGGGCTCTGATCGGCAAAAGCATCGGCTCCGAGGTTATCGTAAAAACGCCCGGCGGAACACGCAACCTTGAGATTACGGATATTTCGGCAGAAGAAGATTAGCGAGTTCCTTCTAGGACCTTCCTGAAGACAAACCCATCGCTTGTTCGATCTCGACCTTCACCATGCCGCTGCTCTCTTTCAAAAATTGTTTTAGTCCTTCCAACGCTTCCGGATTACCGATTCGCCCCAGCGACCAGGCAATCATGCAGCGGACCCGTTCGTCGGAATTCTCCCGGAATGCCCGGATGAGATCGGCAACGTAAACCGGGTTGAGGCTGTTGCCCATTGCGCGCGCGGCATTCATTTTCCAGCGCCAGATATCATCGGCGCCCATGTAAAACATGTGCGGCCATATTTTCTTTTCAAAATATGTTTTATCCATATGCAGAAGACCGGACAAGCCAAAATCGGCAGTTTTGGCCAGAACGCGAGGATTCGAAGGTTTCTCCTCGGCCATCCAGGGAATGTTGCGCGGGCAGACATTCTGACAGCGGTCACATCCGTAAATATACATGCCCATCGGCTCGCGCAGCTCAATGGGCGTTAGTCCTTCACCATAATACGTCAAGAAGGAAATGCAGCGGCGCGGATCAATTTTCCCCTTTCCTTTCAGCGCGCGGGTGGGACAGGCGGCTACGCAGGCGTTGCGGCACCAATCGGGGCAACCGATGGAAACGGAAGGTTCATCCGGCGGGAATTCCCGATCAACAACCAGCGCGATGGGAAAAACAAAGGAGCTTCCACGCGCCACATGTCGGGCGTAAAAAACACAGTTATTGCCGAACGAACCGAGTCCGGCGCGGGCGGCCGATAAGCGATGCGGCAGATTAAAGGGTACTTTTGAATCGATGCCGTCGGCCTGAAGAAATTTCCTGAAGGATTTAATCTTCATCGCCAGCCGGTCTTTGGTGACCCGGTCATCATCAAGATAACAGCGGCCGAAATGGCGTTCCATCTGCTGCGGAAATGATTCTTCAAAATATGATTCCATAACAACAATGATCGACTTCGCGCCGGCAAGAATATTTTTCGAATCGGTGCCCGCAAGCAACCCCAAACCGATGGCCTCCGCCCATCCGTATTCTTCCTGATGCGCCTGCAGATAATCTTTCTGCGAATCAAAAGGCCCGGCTCCGGTAAATCCGATATCGGCGAATTTCAGGCGCCTGGCTTCCGCGATGATTTCCTGTTTCGTCAGCATATTTCTTCCTTTCCTGTTTTTAGATATTTACTTCTGTCCAGCATAAAATCTTTATACAACCGGTAATGATCCGTTTGCTCGTATTCAATCTTCCGAATCGGCATCCTGTCAAAACCATAGATGATCGCTTGTGGACAGGCCAGCAGAATCGGCGAATGGGTGGCCATGATAAATTGCGCGTGTCCGGCCAGGCTCATGGCCCGGACAATATTTAAAAGTTCTATCTGTGAATGGGGCGAAAGCGCCGTCTCCGGTTCATCCAGCAGATATAATCCTTTGATCCGGTAACGGCTGCGGAAAAAAGACATCAGCGACTGCCCGTGGGACTGGGTGGTCAGAGACTTTCCGCCGAAATAGTCGAGCTGGCCTTTATCCGCCGCAGCCCATTCGTCAAGCAGTTCGGCAAAATGCTGAAATATTCTTGAGCCGAAGAACGATCCGGGCACGCGGCCGTTCGTCCAGACGACAGAGATGTACTTGTAAAGCTGGTCTTCATAAGGGTTGGGTTCCGGCCTGCATGTTGTCATACCGCGCCAGATATGAATATTGCAGGCAGCAGCTAACGCTTCCAGCAGGGTTGATTTTCCGGTACCGTTCTCGCCGACCAGCAAGGTCACCGGCGCATCAAAGACCAGCCGTTCGGTTTTTCGAAAAAGCGGCAGGTTAAAAGGATAAGAATCGCTTGTCGGATATTTACGGGAATGAAATATGACTTCCTTTAAATGCATCGTTTTCCCCTGATTTTATAAGCGGTTTAAATTTTTCATATATCATTTATTTCGTGATTACAAGAACATACATTGGCTGAACGATACCGCATCAGAAACACGTCCCAGAAATACGAATGCATCGACCGAAAAGAATTGACATTGTTGTTAATAAACTATTAAATGCTTTCATGCTTGAGCATCCATCCCAAGGATTGTCTCGCAGGCTGCTACTGCAATAATTTATATCTCTGATGTTTATCTTGAGGATCAACGCAAAAGACATCGCGGGAAGCAGTTAAATCACTGAGAAAAGGAGGCGACAATATGATGGAAGGAAAAGACGGAAGAGTTTTAACACCAGGCGAGATGCTGGAGGCTCTGTTCAAAAATAAATCCCTGCGACCGCTGCTGATCATCGGAATAATTTTGCTGGTCGTATTATTATTCAAACCCTGGGTTCAGATTGGAGCAGGCGAAAGAGGGGTCGTGCTGAATTTTGGCGCTGTTCAGAAAAACGTGATGGGAGAAGGACTGCACCTTAGAATTCCCGTCATGCAGGATGTTATTATCCTGGATGTCAAGGTTCAAAAATCCATCACGAGCGCCGCCGCGTCGTCTTCGGACCTACAGGAAGTAAGCTCCGAAGTCGCCCTGAATTACCATATCATCCCGGACAAGGCCAATAGTGTTTACCAGTCGATCGGCATTCATTTTAAAGAGCGCATCATCG
>JASEHT010000248.1 GCA_030018675.1 Smithella sp. | reverse complement strand
AGAGTTTTCATCTTCCGCTTTGGAGGGAGACGGGTTGTTTCCTTCCAAAGCGACTTCCTGATCAATCTATCTAGATCAATCTCAATGCGTTCTGTAGCCTGCGGCATCTGCAATCCGATCAGACCACGGGTCAAAACACATTTGTTGCATTAAAAACCTAATTATTGAGTTTGTCAAACATTTTTTTGAGGCCACAGGGACTGATTTAGCCTTCTAGATCAATACTGTGACAGGAACATCCCGTTTTATCATGTCCGTCGCCGGATATGTTTATGGCTATCGTTCCTCCTGATGAGCAACATCTATTGTCGTGCGAATTCAATCTGTCATCCATATCGCAATAAACACAATTTACGCCTCTGTGATTCTGTGATAACAAAACAACAAGCAATTTGCTGTTTGATGATCAATGCTTGTCGGGATTTTTTTATGAAATCAAAACATGTTTATTTCGTCGTGATCTTTCTGGTGGTTGTTTCCTGTGCCGCCTTCGGCCGGATAGCATTCAATGACTTCATTAATTTTGATGATTTACATTACATTACTGAAAACAGGCATATTCAGTCGGGATTCAATCTGCAAAATATTAAGTGGGCGTTCAGTTCTTTCGAGTATTATTACTGGCAGCCGCTTACATGGCTTTCGCACACGTTGGACTGGAGCTTGTTTAAGGATTATGCGGGCGGCCACCACCTGATGAGCTTGCTTCTGCACATCGGCAGTGTTCTTTTACTGTTTTTCTTTTTATTCAGGACGACCGGGAATCTATCGTCGGCAGCTTTTGTCGCGGCCTTCTTTGCCCTGCATCCTCTGCGGGTGGAATCGATTGCCTGGGCTGCCGAGCGCAAAGATGTTTTGAGCATGTTTTTCGGATTAGCCAGTATTTACGCTTATGCATGTTATGCCGAACACGCCAGACTTTCCCGATATTTTCTCTGCCTGATATTGTTTGCCTTAAGCCTGATGTCCAAACCCACGTTCGTTACGCTGCCTTTTGCGCTGTTGCTGCTGGATTACTGGCCGCTGGGTCGCTGGCAAAAAGCCCTGTCCGCCGTGAAAGAACCGCAGGCGGTTTCTGATTCAGAAACGAAGAGAAACAATAAAAAGCCGAAAGCCGCTACGGTGGGGAAGAAAGCAACGTCCGCTCCTTTGAAAAGCCGTATGCCGGGCATCGCCTTTCTTGTTTATGAAAAGATTCCGTTTCTGCTTCTGACAATTTTCTCCAGTATCGTGACGTTCTGGGGTCAGAATAAATTTGGTATAGTTGTCTCCCTGGAAAGCATGTCATTGCCCTTGCGTTTTCAGAATGCGGCCGTTGCGTATGTTGCCTATCTGGGAAAATTGTTCTGGCCGGTTGATCTGGCCATATTTTATCCGTATGAATATTTCTTTCCGTTCTGGCAAGTGCTGGCTTCGTACATCGTTTTGATCGGCATCACCGTGACCGTTATTTACACCATGAAAAAAACGCCATTTTTATTCGTGGGGTGGTTCTGGTATTTGGGAACGCTTGTCCCGGTCATCGGGCTGGTGCAGGTGGCCACACAATCCATGGCCGACCGCTGGACCTATCTGCCGTCCATCGGCATCGGCATCATGCTGTCCTGGGGCATTCCGCTGCTTGTGAAAAGTGAAAACATACGCAAAAAAATCATCTTCCCGGCTGGCGTATCCGTGTTGATCATTCTGGCCATTTTAACATGGCATCAATGTGGCTACTGGAAAAACAGCCTGGAGCTTTTCGGTCGCGCCCTGCAGATTACAAAAGATAATGTACAGGCATCCATTAATTACGGCATGGCCCTGGCGGAAGACAACAGACTGGAAGAGGCCATTGTTTATTATAACGATTCCATTCGCATATCGCCCGATTATTTGGCTTATCAGCACCGGGGGAACGCATATATGAAGCTGGGGCGTTATGCGCCGGCCATTGAAGATTATAACGAGGCTATCCGAATTAAGCCGAATCAAATTGTAAGCTACAACAAAAGAGGAGCTGCCTATTATCATCTGGGCGACTATCAACTGGCCATTCGCGATTACAGCGAAGCCATCCGCCTGAAACCGCATCACGCCGAAGCCTACGGCAACCGGGGGACAGTTTATCATCATGTGGGCCAATATCTTACGGCGGTCAAGGATTACGACGCGGCCATCCGCCTGAATCCCGATTATGCCGAAGCGTACAATAACCGGGGAATTACGTATCATCATCTGGGCCGATTTGCGTCAGCCATTCAAGATTATGACGAAGCAATCCGCCTGAAACCGGATTATGCCGAAGCCTACGGCAACCGGGGGAATGCTTATTTGGGTCTGGGCCGATTTGATTCAGCCATTCAAAATTACGACGAGGCTATCCGTTTGAAACCGGATCACGCCGAAATGCTGAACAACCGGGGTGCGGCTTACCTGATACAAGGCAATGCAAAGAGTGGCTGTCGTGATGCGCGCAAAGCATGTGAGTTAGGAAAGTGCAGGATATTGGAAATGGCCCGGCAAAAGGGAGACTGTCGCTGATTGACCTGGACGCTTTCCCGCTTTGCTGTCCATTGTCCGGACAGGCTGTGCTTGCGGGATTTCCTCTCTAAGATTTTTCGTGCACTAAGTTTCGAAGATTAAATGGAAGGATGCCGCTTCGCTACGCTGCGGGAGCCTGTAGCCCACAATCCCACTCCACTGCGCTTCGGGGATAGTTCCCAATCCCGATAAATCGCGGATTGGATAGTTCGGCTTACGCTTCATACTTCGTTGCACTCGTCTTCAGCTTGCCTCACTACGACCAGCAAACTTCATTGCGCTGCGCTTCTAAAGTTTGGGACTCACTCCCTACGTCGCTACGCTCCTAGGATAGTTCGACTAACGTTTCGAACTTCGTCCCGATGAATCGGGACTCGTTCTCAACGAGTCTCATTAAAAACCCCGGGAGGGAACCCGTCCTCCCGGGGTAAGTTTAACGGTTAAATCCGGTATCAACCGGAACAAACTGCTCTCTTAGAAGCTGAGGGTCAGCTTGTTGATGATAATGAAATTATCATCGAGATCCGCTGTGATGTTTGGATCAGAACCCTTGAAATAATCACCGGTGAAAAGGTAACCGGCGCCCAGCATGTAGGACAGGTTATTGGTGATTTTGTACGTACCGGTAAGGTCAATTTCAAAGCCGTATGCGCTGTTCTTCGGAGTGAAGGCGTTGAGGCCTGAGACCGCGGGATGACCGAACGACAGCTTCTTGTCGGCTGAAGCATAAGAAACCGACAGCATGGCGTCAAAACGGTTGGTGGGTTTCACACCGACCCGGCCCTGGAAGAACCAGGCATTTTTCATCGGGCCGCCGACACCACCGTACCAGCCGTCAACACCGCCCACCCAGTAGTTCATG
>JASEHT010000247.1 GCA_030018675.1 Smithella sp. | reverse complement strand
TTTACGACCGCGCCGAAAAACTACTGAAAGAAAAACGAGATCTGGAAAAAGAAATCGAGGCGCTCAAAGGGAAACTGGCCGCCAAGGATTCCGGCGATTTAATGAGTCAGGCAAAAGAAATCAATGGCGTGAAAGTGCTGGCCACTGAAGTAGGCATCACAGATGTAAAAACACTGCGCGACTTCGGCGACAAACTACGCGACAAGCTGAATTCCGGCATTATCCTTTTAGGCAGTAAGGCCGGAGAAAAAGTAATGCTTCTGTGTATGGTAACCAAGGATTTAGCTGGAAAATATCACGCCGGCAACATCATCAAGGAACTGGCGCCGATTGTCGGCGGCAGCGGCGGCGGCAGACCCGACATGGCGCAGGCCGGCGGCTCCCAGCCGGAAAATTTAAGCAAAATTTTCCCGGCATTGGAGAAATTGATTAGCAAGTAAAACCACTATGGACATTCCTATCGTGACATCAGACACGTAAAGTGTCGTAATACTTAAGGTTGTCATTCCGAATCCCGATGTGTCGGGATGAGGAATCTTAAAGCCATATTTTAAAAACAAGATTTCTCGCTTCGCTTCGAAATGACATAACTATGTGAATCGTGAAACATTTTTTCAATTGGCAATGCGATTGCTATTTATCGTATTTTAAAATGGCTTTCAAACTTCAAATAAAAGTTCATTTTGATTGATATGCTCATTTCCGTAATCCTTGCCCATCCTGATCCCCAAAGCTTCAACCACGCCATTGCTAAAACGGCGGTTGACGCGCTGCAAGCAAACGGGCACATAGTTTTCTTTCACGATCTGTATCAGGATAAATTCGATCCCCTGCTCCAAACTGCAGAAATAGCCGAAAACGCCAAACTGCCTGCTAAAATAAAAAAGCATTGTAAAGAAATCGCTTCTGTCGATGGAATAATCATTGTTCACCCCAACTGGTGGGGACAGCCTCCGGCTATTCTTAAAGGCTGGGTGGATCGCGTGATTCGTCCCGGCGTCGCCTATGAATTTCTTGAAGGCGATGACGGAGAAGGCGTTCCCAGGGGTTTGCTCAAAGCCAAGACAGCGCTTGTTTTCAACACGTCCAACACAAAAACAAAAAGAGAAAGAAATGTTTTCGGCGATCCGCTGAAGACCATATGGAAAAACTGCATCTTCGGCCTTTGCGGTGTTGACAATTTTCACCGACGGATGTTCAATGTTATTGCCACCAGTTCAGAAGCCAGGCGTAAAAAATGGTTGGATACTGTTACAAAGGATATAAATAGATTTTTCCCAAAAATCCGATAATCGTCCAAAATTTTTCGCAGAAACTGCGGAGGTACAAATCATGGAATCGATATTCAACATCACCTTTGACGGCAATAAAAAAGTGTCGGCGCATTTTCGTGACTTTACCGTTCACACCGATCAGCCGGCGGCGGGCGGTGGGGACAATACCGCGCCCTCCCCTTTTGAAATGTTTCTGGCCTCCATCGGCACCTGCGCCGGATTTTATGTGGCGTCCTTCTGCCAATCACGTTCCATCGCCACGGACAACATGAGCATCGTGCAGACGGTATTTCGCAACGACACAACGCACATGGTGGAGAAAGTAACTTTGGATATAATTCTGCCGCCTGATTTTCCTGAAAAGTACAAAGCTGCCGTAATGAAAGCCGCCGATACTTGTTCGGTCAAAAAGCATTTTCTAAAGCCGCCGGAAATACAGGTCAACACAAGAATCCAGTAAAAGGAGACAACAATGGCAGAGCGAAATAAAGCCGCAGAAAAAGCTATTAAACCTCTTTCCGGAAAAACGGCAATTGTCACCGGCGCGAGTTCCGGCATCGGACGCGCAACGGCGCTGACGCTCGCTCTGGCCGGCGCTGCGGTTGTGCTGAATGCGCGACGCAAAGACAGACTCGTAAAGGTTGCTTCGGATATTCAAAAGCAGGGAGGCAATGCCCTAACGGTTGTCGGTGATGCCGGTCGCTTCTCCGATATAGACCGGCTTCTGGAACAGGCACTAAAATGGAAAGAAGGCGGCAGAAAATACGACATCGTGATTGCCAACGCCGGTCGCGGACTGGCGGGAGGAACATTATCCAGCGATAATTCCCAATGGGAAGAAGTTTATCAGACCAACGTGCTCGGCGCGTCTTATCTGATGCGCGCGGCTGCGGAATATTTCATCAAACGCAAGAAAGGCGACATCGTTGCTGTCGGTTCCGTCGTGGGACGCAACATCTCACCTTTTAGCGCGTTTTACGGCTCCAGCAAATTCGCCATCGGCGCCATTGCTGAAGGACTGCGTCAGGAAGTCTGCAAGTGTGGCGTTCGCGTGTCTCTTGTCATGCCCGGAATCGTCAAAAGCGAATTCCAGAAGGTGGCCGGTTACGATGAAGAGAATTTCTACAGAGGCATCGCGCACATGGGCAAATTGCTGGGACCGCAAGCCATTGCCGACGGCATCTGCTGGCTGCTCACGCAGCCGCCGCACGTGAACGTCAGTGAAATCATCATACGACCGACAGGCCAGAATTATCCATGATCGAGAAAACGGCTCAAGACATCAGCAAACGCCTGCTAAAAATGGGCGACAGGGAAGACGCCAAATTTCTGCAGGGATTTTTCAAGACAGGTCCGGGACAGTATGGCGAAGGAGATATTTTTCTGGGCGTCCGCGTTCCGGCCGTCAGAAAACTGGCCGGGGAATACAACGATCTGTCGCTGAGAGAAACATTATCGCTTTTAAAGTCTCCTTATCACGAAGTAAGGTTGTTCGCGCTCATTTCGCTTGTCAATGGCTTTGCCAAAGGCGATGAAACCATTCAAAAGAAAATCTATGATCTTTATCTGGCGAATACCAAACACATCAATAATTGGGATCTGGTGGATCTTTCCGCGCCCAATATCGTGGGAGCCTACTTGCTGACTAAAAGCAGGAAACCGCTTTATCAACTGGCAAAATCAAAAAGTCTGTGGGAGCGGCGCATCGCCATACTCGCTACTTTCTGTTTTATCAAAAATAATCAATTCGACGATTGCCTCAAGATTGCCGAAACCCTTTTGCGCGACAAAGAAGATTTGATTCACAAGGCCGCCGGCTGGATGCTACGAGAAGTCGGCAAACGTGATACCGGAATCGCGGAAGCGTTTCTGCGAAGGCATTGCCGGACCATGCCCCGCACCATGCTGCGTTACGCGATAGAAAGATTTTCCCCCGCCAGAAGAAAAATGTTTTTAGAAGCAAAGTCTGATCCCGTAAAATAATACCTGCCGTCCGCAAACTTCATCTTGACCTCCGGAATTATTTTTTGTATAGACGCCCACCAAATCTTTTATTGGAAAGATGATTCACAAATGCAAACGGAGAAAAAGAAAAAGCAGGATAGCGGCCGCCGAACGCAAGTGCGCCAATCAACCATACACGG
>JASEHT010000246.1 GCA_030018675.1 Smithella sp. | reverse complement strand
AGTGTTTATCCATATGGCCGGCCCTTTAAAAGCAACAAACACAGTGGCGAATGGCAGTTCCGGAGTGCGCAAGGAACTGCTTGATATTACCAACCGCATCCATGCGGCGCAAAACATCAAGCAGATTCTTGTAGATTTAAAAGGCGGGATTCTAAGTCTTTTTAATGCCAATTCCCTAACCATCTATGTCGTTGACAAATTACGGAATGAAATTTACTCAATGTTTCTTGCCGGTACGCAGTTGAAGGAAATACGGCTGCCGATCAACAATAAAAGCATCGCCGGTTATGTCGCCAATACCGGCGCGGTCATTAATATCGATAACGCCTACAATCCGAAAGAACTCAGCAGCATCGAATCGGAACTCATTTTCGACGACAGTTGGGATAAAAAAACAGGCTTTAAAACCAGACAAGTTCTCGCCACCCCCATCTACCATACCAATGAACTGATGGGCATTATCCAAATTATCAATAAAAAAGTCGGCGACGGAAAATTTTCTGAAAGCGAAATCGGACTTGCTCTCGAAATTGCCGAAGTACTCGGCGTTGCCTTCTATAATCAGCAGCGTTTTGTGCGGCATAGAAAAACTCGTTTTGATTATCTGATCAACCACGACCTGATCAAAGAACAGGATCTTGAAGGCGCATGGAAGGAGTCGCGTGAGAAAAAAATCTCCATGGAAGATTTACTCATGCAAAAATACAAAATATCCAGGGACGATATCGGACATGCTTTCGAGGAATTTTACAATTGCCGCTTTATAAAATACAATGATAAATTGCCCATTCCCGGCCATTTGATCAAAAACTTGAAGAAGAATTTCCTACGCCGCGAACTCTGGGTTCCGCTGGAAATGGTCGGAGATAGAATTCATGTCATCATCGACGACCCCAATAATCTGATCAAAAAAGACACCATCGAAAGTCTTCTGAAAACGAAAAAAGTAAAATACGACGTGGCGCTGGAAGAAGACATCATCAAATACATCAATCTGTTCTATAATACTCCGGGTGAAGAACATTCCTTCACGGATCTTTTGGGAAAGATGGAGGGGGGAGAAGAGGCAAATGCCTTTGATGATGAAGAGATGGCGGAAGGCGTCACCGAATCCGACAGCGTCATCATGCAACTCGTCAACAAAATTATCAACGACGCCTATATGCGCCGGGCTTCGGATATTCATATCGAACCGAATGTCGGCAGAAAAAACGTGGAAATCAGATTCCGTGTTGACGGGGACTGCTCGCTCTATCAGACGGTCCCTTTCAGTTACCGGGCGGCGGTCATATCGCGCATTAAAATCATGTCCAATCTTGACATCACCGTCAAACGGCTCCCCCAGGACGGCAAGATCAAATTCAGACGCAATACGGGAGATGAAATCGAATTACGCGTGGCGACCATCCCCACGCAGGGCGGCGTCGAAGATGTGGTCATGAGACTTCTCGCCAAAGGGGAGACAATGCCTATAGAAGATATGGCTCTTCTTCCTCGTAATTACAAAGAGCTAGTCAATGTTATTTCCAAACCTTACGGCATGATTCTATGCGTTGGTCCAACAGGTTCAGGTAAAACAACCACACTGCACGCGGCTCTGCACCACATCAACCGTCCGGACAGAAAAATATGGACAGCGGAAGATCCCGTGGAAATCACCCAATACGGCTTGCGTCAGGTGCAGGTGCAACCCAAAATTGGTTTTGATTTTGCCGCTGCCATGCGAGCGTTTCTACGAGCCGATCCCGACGTAATCATGGTTGGTGAAATGCGCGATTTTGAAACAGCGAAAACAGGCGTTGAAGCGTCTCTTACCGGCCACTTGGTGTTCAGTACTTTGCACACCAACAGCGCTCCCGAAACGATTGTGCGACTGTTGGATATGGGCATTGATCCGCTTAATTTCGCCGATGCCTTGCTGGGAATTCTTGCCCAGCGTCTTGTTCGTACGCTATGCAAATCATGCAAGGAAGCATACCATCCAACCAAGGAGGAGTATGACGAAATGGCGGAAAGTTTCGGTATCGAACAATTTAATAAACTGGATATTCTTTACAATGATGATTTCAGGCTGTATAGACCCAAAGGCTGCGGCAACTGTGACGGAACCGGCTATAAAGGAAGAATTGGCATTCATGAACTGCTTGTTGGAACGGAAGATATCAAGAGAATGGTGCAAAAGCATGAAACGGTGGAGGCCATGAGGGACAAAGCCATGGAAGAAGGCATGACCACGCTTTTACAGGACGGTATTTTAAAGAGCATCAAAGGCTTCACGGATTTCAAACAGGTGCGACGCGTCTGTATCAAGTAGATCATCGTTATATTTCAAACCAGGCATTAACCCTCCCGCAACACACCGTCGTGTGAGGATTAAAAATTATGACAGGATGCCGCATCAATTAACGTTTTTCGGCCACACGGAATAAATACAAAACCAGACTATTTTGCTGTATTCTCTCCGCAAACTTCTCCAGTTCGAAGATGAAAGTTCCCGGAGTCTCACCGGAGCTGTTTCGTATTTTGTGGGCACAAAATAAAATTTGCCCTTTTGCAAATCAAACAGTTTTCCCGCGATCAACTTTATCCGCCGCATGTGATAGGGGGAACTGACGAATATGGCCGACTCCAGTCCGTAACCGATCATAACACGCTTGGCCTTAATGATTTCTATGTGGGTATCTTCATAGAAGCGCGGATACGACAAATCTTCCGCCCCGTATTCCGGAGCATTCAGATCCGGCAGCAAATAACGCCCCTTGCCTTTGTCATAAATTCCGTAAGTCCTGTTATAGGCGGGAATAATCAAATGATCGGCCATGCCCTGACTGATGAGTTCGTTGGCTTCTTTTTGACGGGCGCTGAAATCAGGACCCAGCAAAAGGATGATCGCGTCCGCTTTTTTATAATCGGTGGAATAAATCAAATAACCCGGGGAGAAGACCATCATTCCAGTCAACATTGCTAAAAGAATCAGTACGATCATCAGGCTCAAACGATATTTTTTCAAATCATTACCTTTGAAAGTTATGTTGACGGAATTTGTTCTTTTACACTTCTTTTGTTTGTTTGTGAAGTTTATCTTTTTAAAAACAGTGATGATCAGACATCGCCGAAATAATCAGCCGAAAATATGTAAATTTCAGTTTCCGGATCTTTCCAGGACTGCGGATTCAATCCGGCCTTGTAACAGGTCTGTTCCAGAAAAGTTTCCCTGTCCCATCGATATTCCGTTGCAACCTGAGGCAGCAATAAACCGGAGTTGTATCCGCTCACAATGTACAGGCCGTGTCTGCCGACTTCAATCTCATGGATGTCGCGGATACGCTCCAGTGGACTCAGCACCGATATCTCAAACGTCAACTGATTCAACTCATCCTTTTTTAAAGCAGGAAATCGCGGATCATTGAAGGCTGCCGCAACGGCCATTTCC
>JASEHT010000245.1 GCA_030018675.1 Smithella sp. | reverse complement strand
ATCTGATGGAAAAATTGAAACTTCCTCCCGAAAAAATATATGTGGAAGGGATGGGTAGCGTAAAACCGATCGCCGATAACCGGACGGAAGCGGGCAAGGTGCAAAACAGGCGAGTGGAAGTTCTGGTCACATCAAGCCGTGTTGTTGATAGCTCCGGGCTGGAAGTTGTGAAGGAAACCAGCGGCGAGAAGCGCGCCGAAACCAGAGGCGCAAAAGCGGATACGAAGCCGCAGGAAACCAAGGCCAAGCCGGAATCAACGGAAAAAACTATCACGGAGAACCCGGGGATTCTTTATCCTTCCGACAAAGAAACGCTTGTCGGCGGCATCCACAGCGTACGTGTCTGCCTGGATTCGAAACTCACCCCGCGCCTGCTGGTGGATAATAAAGAAGTGTCCGCAAAGCGTATCGGTTTTACCATGAAGGATGAAAAAGCAGGTAAAGCTATTTACAGTTATATCGGCGTTGATTTTGAGAAGACAGGCAACCACACTATTCAGATTCAGGGTATTGATCCTTTCGGCAATGTCCGCTTTGATCAGACAATAACCGCGAGACGCAGCGGAGAAGTTAAAACCATAAGGCTAAAATCCGCGGAAGGCAACGTCGCCGACGGCAAGACACCGGTGAAGATGCGTCTGGAACTTTATGACGCTGCGGGCAACTTGATTCCTGCCGCTGCTGAACTGGAAATTCGTGAAGGCACCCTCAGCCCTTTGAAAAAGCCGGATATTTTTGCTCTGCCGCCCGCAGCGGGCAGTCATCCTGTCGTACAGATGAACAGAGAAGGGGATGTTCTTTTTCAGCCGGTGAACAACAGCGGTCTGTACCGCGTTGTGTTGGGTTACAACAAAATCCGATTGGAAGCCGAAACTTACGTTCAGCCCAAACTCCGCAACTGGATTCTCGTGGGGTTGGCCGAGGGAACGCTGGGGTATAGTACGGTTTCGGGAAACATGGAAAATCTGAGCGGCGCGGGTCAGGAAGAAGATTTTTACAAGGATGGCCGGATAGCGTTCTTTGCCAAAGGAACGATAAAGGGCAAATGGCTTCTGACCATGGCGTATGATTCCGCCAAGACTGCCGAGAAAATGACCGGCAACAGTTTGTTCCAGTCGATCAACCCCGAAACGTATTACACGCTCTACGGCGATGCGTCCCAGCAGCAGTACGACGCGGCCAGCGCGAAAAGATTGTACGTAAAAATTGAAAAAGATCAGTTCTACGCGATGTTCGGCGATTACGAGACGGGCCTGACCGTGACGGAACTTTCCCGCTACAGCCGCCGCGTCACCGGTTTGAAAACGGAAATGCACGGCAAACATTTCGAGGTCAGCGCGTTTGCCACCGAAAATGAACAGCTCTTCAAGCGTGACGAAATTCCCGGCGACGGCACATCGGGCATGTACAGGCTTTCGCGCAATAATATTCTGCCCAATACGGAAAAAATAACCATTGAAATACGCGACCGGTTCCGCAGTGAAGTGCTGATTTCATCACGCACTTTGAACCGTTTTACCGATTATTCCATAGATTACGATGCGGGTACGGTCATCTTCAAGGAACCGATTTTCAGCCGTGATGAGCATTTCAACCCGATTATGATTGTGGCCGAATACGAGACACTTTCCAGCGGCGGGGATGATTATTCCTACGGTGGGCGCGCCGGCGTGAAACTGCTCGATAATAAATTAAAGGCCGGCGGATCTTACATTCATGAAGGGCAGGGAGACGGCAGCAGCAATCTTTACGGTGTGGACGCGTCACTCCAAATTGACGATCAGACAAAAATACGCGCAGAATATGCGACGAGCGATTACGCCGCGGGTTCCACCCGGCGCAGCGGCAGCGCCTATCTGGCCGAAGCGTCGCGCACGACCGGAAAATACAATGCCAAAGTTTATTACCGTGAGCAGGATGCAGGATTCGGCCTGGGTCAGCAGCCCGGCAGCGAAGCCGGCACGCGCAAAATCGGGGCGGAAGGCTCTTATCGCGTCAATGAAAGGATCACCGCGGATGCGAATGTTTATCGTCATTACAATCTCATGACGGACGCGACCCGCGATCTGGCCGAGGGGAAAATCGGCTACGCCGAGAAAAACTACGGCGCGTCATTGGGATTTTTGCATGCCTATGACCGTTTGGGCGACGGCAGCAAAAAGCAATCCAATCAGATTACAATGGGCGGACGCATTCTGACGCTATACGAGCGCCTGACATTATCGTTGAATCATGCGCAGTCCGTCGGCAGCAACGACAACAGTGATTTCCCGACGCGCACCATTCTGGGAGCGGAGTTTGCGGTCACCAAAAAAATCACCCTGCTGGCCGCGCAGGAATTTACCTGGGGAAAAGGCGCCGAAACGCAGAACACCAGAATAGGAATGCGCTCATCGCCCTGGAGCGGCGCGGAACTGAACAGCAGCGTTGAAAGACAATTCAATGAGAATGACGAGCGCGTGTTTGCCAATGTGGGCATGAAACAAAGCTGGCAGGTCAATAAGGAATGGAAAGTCGATGCCGGCGTTGACCGCAGCCATACCCTATCGAAATCGGAAAATTACAGCTTCAACACCAACGTCCAGCCGGCTTCGGGAAACCGGGAGGACTTCACCGCACTCACCGGCGGAGCGACCTACCAGGTTAAAAATCTTACCTGGGACAACCGTGTGGAATTCCGTTTCGCGGACACGGAAGACAAGTGGGGCCTGATGAGCGGCGTGGTCAAGGAAGTGGACGGCAACTGGGCCTGGTCGGCGCGGTTGCAGTATTTCCAGACCGACGCGGTGTCGGGATTGGAGACGACCAAATTGAATCTGCGTCACGGTCTGGTGTATCGTCCGCCGATAACCACGTTGATTGTGTTGAATCGATTCGATTTTATTGTCGATAAACAGAGCGGCGCGGTCGGAGCGAATTACGATTCGTGGCGGATAATCAACAATTTACACGCCAATTACCGTCCCCGGAAAGATACGCAGCTTTCACTGCATTATGGCGCCAAATACGTTCAGGAAAAAATTGAAGGCGTCAATTACAGCGGTTATACCGATCTTCTGGGAGCCGAAGGACGCTACGATGTCAATAAATACTGGGATGTCGGTCTGCACGGCAGTGTTTTGCATTCGTGGAATGCGTCTGTCTTTGATTACAGCAGCGGCATGTCGGTGGGTTATAATGTCGCGCAGAACGCGTGGTTCAGTCTCGGGTATAATGTGACCGGTTTTGACGACAAGGACTTCTCTCAGGCGAACTTCACCGCCAAAGGGCCCTTTGTGAAGTTCCGTTTCAAGTTTGATCAGGAATCCGTCCGCGAAGCGGTCAGATGGCTTGACGGACATTGAATGCCTTGACAATGTAACAGCACAGCGCTATCATATCTTAAAAGCGGGCTGTTCCCGCAAACAAGTCTTTATAACCTTCAATGTACCGCC
>JASEHT010000244.1:1792-3445 GCA_030018675.1 Smithella sp. | reverse complement strand
TGATTAATATATAACCGTTTTAATAAAGAACATCAATGAAATTGATTCCTGGATTCCCGCCAGAAGCACGCGGGAATGACGAAGCGGAGGTGGATTCCCGCCAGAAGCACGCGGGAATGACACTTATTTGTCATGCCCGAATTTTCTTGTCGGGCATCCACCCAAAATGTCATGCCCGATTTTCTTGTCGGGCATCCACGTTTTTTTTCTTCTACGCACTTCTCGCATTCTTGAAAAAGATATTATAAAAACTCTTCCAGAAATACCGCCATTGCGTGACAAAGCGCCGTTCCAGATACGCTTTGATATATCGTTCCTCCGAGGCCATGATATCTTCCAGCGTTTTTGGCATATCCGCATAAAAAGGCGGCACCAGGCCCGGCTTCACTTTTTTGCGCAGCGCCTGCAACTCCGGCGTGTACAGATTCAAATAATGCCTGCTCAGCGGCCGTATTCCCACAAGCTGCAAATCCCCTTTGACCCAATTATAAAGCATCGGCAGCTCATCAATCCATAACTTGCGCATAATCTTTCCGTAGCTCGTCACGCGGAAATCATCCTTAAACTTACCGCCTTCCTGCAGTTGATTGAGATAATGAACATACTCCTGAAGATATTCAGAATACGGATACATCGTACGGAACTTATGTGTATAAATCAGCTTCCCGTTCTGGCCAAGCCGTTCAAACCGCACAAGAGGCCCGTATGAAGGATTCTCGTCCATGGATGGCGTCTTAACTTTTTGCGCGATAAAATAAAATTCATCATCAATATACTCCTCCGCGATGATTTTAAACCCGCAGAAGCAAAGCCGCCCCAGAATCTCCGTGCGTGAAATCGCCCGGTTTTTCCCTTTTGTGATATTAAAATACACCTGCTTGGTTGTATCCAGTTTGGGCAACACACGCGCCCAGATAAAATAAAGCAGATATAAAACTTCCCGGAAGTACTTCGGATATTTCTTCTCAAAACGCTTTCTCAGGTCATCAATCGTTTCCGCTTTGCCCGCCAGATAACCGCCATCCGCCAGAATCCCGTGCGCCTGCAGAAAATACCGGTTCACCCAGCGGACATCATTAATCCGGTGCAAATTAATCATCAGCCGCGTGTGCGCCAGGCTGACCAGATTAAAATTCATCGACTCCGCCGTATCCAGAATCATCGTCTCCACCCTGATAACTTCGGAAAGATTCAACGCCCTGTTAAAAAAATCAAACACCTTCGGGCGGTCATGAAAATAAGCATCTCTCATGCGCGCCGAGATCGACTCGAAAAGAATGCGTTTCCTTTCCTCCTCCGACAGCTTCGCCGACAGATACTCCTGCCGCATAATCGAACGGACCTCTTGCGACGATTCCACATCCGCCACCGATTCCTTGCCGTAATAATAATAGAGAAACCACAGCAGCATCTCCAGACCCGCAAACAGCACAAGAAAACCGAAAATCTGCATCCGCGAAAAGAAAAACAATTGCAGAGCGAAAATCAGCGTAGCCATAATAAACGCCATGAAAATGATCGATTTTACACACGGGGCGATCGCGTGAAAGAACGACTCAAAGTGGCGCTTCTCAAATTTGCCAGTTAAAGAAGCCGTCACAGCCCATAAACCCGTCATAATATAAAAGAGGATCTCATATTCATGATTAGGGA
>JASEHT010000244.1:0-1782 GCA_030018675.1 Smithella sp. | reverse complement strand
CTCTTTTAAAATAATGAATCAGAAAAAAAGCCAGCGTCAGCAATACATAATCGCTGATCAGCAGGCTGTAAGATCTCGTGCGCCTCTGCCGGACAACTTTGGCAGCCGGCATCGTTTGCTTCCTGAACAGCAAGTGATACACAGAAAAAATGACCAATTCCGCACAAAACAGAAGACAGATCGTGCCGAATATGTGAATCCGGGAATACTGCGTAATACTCAGAATGACCACCCAGAAAGACACGAAAAAAAGCAGAAACAAATTGGACCTGGCAATCACAAAGAATGATTTCCAATAACCAGTGTATGATTCCGGATTAAATTTTTTGGTCAGCAGCGAAATGAGCAGCCAGGAACCATAAAACAGAAGCAACAACTCCTGATGCACGTGTGCAATTGCCAGCGTACCGTACTTAAGATAATACACCGCAAAAAACGAAGCATTCAGCAGAAAAAGCCCGATAACCATCGTCTTTAAAAATGATTTCTTCAAATTTGCCATTATCCCTTTGTCATCCCCGAATGCTCCACAAAATGTCATCCCCGAGTTGTCTTGTCGGGCCATGGTGCCCTTTAGGGTAGATCCAGCCTTTTCCCTAACACCTATAACCTATGACCAGCCGGAAGGCACCTCACGCCTTTCCTATAACCCATTACCTATTACCTGCGCTGTGCGCATTACCCATTACCCGCCGTCAGGCTTTTCCCATATCACCCAAATCGATTTCTTTAATAACTTTTGCAGGCATACCACCAGCCATGACTTTATCGGGAATGTCTTTTGTTACCAAAGAACCGGCAGCGATGATACTGTATTCGCCAATTGATATACCCGGCATGACCATTGCGCCGATCCCTAACCATGCACCTTTTTTAATTCTGACTTCTGCAACGTATGACTTTAACACATTCCTGAAGTGTGGATATGGATTGGAATGTGCCAATAAATAATTATTACCTGCAAGCGAGACATCATCTTCAATGACTATATATGAAGGATAGGAATGGTCTAGCGTGACCTGAAGCCCTATCATCACATTATTTCCAATTTTTACGCCGCGCCATCGGTGGAACCGAACCCGCCAACTATTCACGGGGCAATTATAGGCCAAACGTTCTAAAATATAATTTTTAAATTTTCCAAAAATAAACGCGCAAATGTTCATGCTTTTGCGTTTGCTGCCGCTTTGGATCTGCGCCAGCATGCCCTCGGTACGCTCATAATAGGGAACTGCAGTTTCGTTTAAATGCGCCTGCCTTGATCCTGCTTTATTATTCTGATCTTCTGTTTTCACCTTATCATCCTTTGCTTCTGATATCGCCACTGTGCATTTTGAATATATACGCGGAAAATACTATATACTTTCTAAAATTCTGATTTTCGTAACGCATAGTAATCCCGACACCGCATAAAATTAAAATCCCTTTCCGCAAAGAAATCAAGTTCACGTTTCAGCAAGGGCAATGCTTTTGCGCCTAAATTGCGTACTTTAAGCTTGTGTCTAATAACATCACCCAGCAAGTAAGATATGAAATTAGTGCCACGCCTTTCGATAACATCTGTTTCCTTATCCTCGTCAATAAATTCATTCGGATGTGTAAGAAAAGTTATTGGCCGGTTGGTAATTCTTGTTTCCGTATAAAGCAACATTCTCGTAAGCCTATTCAAGGTTGGGCTAACCCGCATGAACGTACCGATATAGGGAAATCCAAAAGCCGAAATCGGAATTTCAAGGATTCTTGAATCACCTTTTTTGAAAATATTATCTTTTTTTACAAAAT
>JASEHT010000243.1 GCA_030018675.1 Smithella sp. | reverse complement strand
TTTAAAATATTGAGGGTTATCCGTAACCGCGGAGAGAGCAAAATGAAAAAACTTCTGACGTTGACCATTGCGGCGCTGTTGATAGCGATGTCCGGGACATCACTGGCCAAAGTGCCGATCTCCGACAGCGACCTGGCGACGATGACGGCCGAGGCGGGCGTCACCATCAACCTGGATGATTTCAGCACCGGTTCGATAAGCATCGCGGTGACGTCTTGGGGCGACGGCGACGGCTATGCCACCGCCGGTTACGGAAGCGCCGGTTACGTCGGAATGACCGGTCTGGAAATGACGGGCGACGTGGCGAGTTTCTCCGGCGATATGAAAGTTGACGTCGGCTCCAATGCCACGCAAACCCGCGTGAATATCGCGTTGCCGACGATTACGCTGGGCTCAACGGATGTGTCGTCCGTGATG
Source organism: Smithella sp. (assembly GCA_030018675.1). Taxonomy (GTDB): domain Bacteria; phylum Desulfobacterota; class Syntrophia; order Syntrophales; family Smithellaceae; genus Smithella. The sequence goes on along the minus strand of JASEHT010000243.1, from coordinate 3,060 downwards.
AAGATCGGCGCCGCGCAGAATCTTTCGGGCGCCAAAACCATGGGCACGCTGGATATGGTCGGGCTGCGAGCGGAGATTACCGGATCCATGCAGGTTTACGCGCACTGAGAATCTGCCGCTTGCTTTAAGGATGACGGTTTTCACCACGCGATTGAGGTTTGAAAACCCTGATAAAGGAATAAAACAGTTTTTTGAAAAGTAAAAATACGATCCAATCAACGAGGTCTTTATGAAAAAAATTGTCATGTTGGGAATCCTGTCGTTATTGATGATGTTGCCCGGGCTTTCCCTGGCCAGAACCGCCATCACTGACGCCGATCTGGACGCGGTGACGGCCGCGGCGGGCGTGAGCATCGACTTTACCAATGTGATCGTTTCTAATGTCACGCTCACGTCGGTATCCTGGGGCGATCCCAGCGGTTTTATCGGCTACCCCGGTGAAGGCCATTTCGGTTTAGGTAAGTTAACCATCACGGGCAAGCTGGCGACGATGAACGGCACCATGAAAATGGATATCGGCACCTTGGCCGGCGAAACAAAGGTTTTTATTACCCTGCCCACGCTGACGCTGGGTGATCCGGCGGGCGTCATTCAGGGCACGCTGATGGCGCATACCAGCTCGGATTTTTCATCGGGCACGCCGCAGGAAGGCGGGATCCTTACCTTGAGAGGATTTTCCGCACAAATAACCGGCGATATCGCTGTTTACGCCCACGATTAAAAGAGCGGGATGATAAAATAGAGGGTTATGAAAAAAAATAACTTCATCAGAGTTGCCGCGTTCATCACTGCGTTCACATTCATTTCCGCCCAGTCGGCGTACGGTCCGTCTGTGTACGCGCTGCAGAAAATGGACGACGAACAGCTTGCCGATGTCGAAGCAGCGGCGCTCAATATCGACCTGAATCTGACCGTCAGAGCGGTCGCCGGCGGCGGCGCTATCACCGCCATGTCTCTTAATCATCCCACTAATGGCGACTCCCTCAACATCGGTTACCTTGCGCTCGGCGGCAGCGCCGGCGTCGGATCGTCACATATCAACACGACCATGAGCTGGGAAATCGGTCCCCATGCCGGCACCGGGCAGGTATGGTTGCTCGGGACCAATATTACTTTTCCCGCGGCGGGCAACACCCTGGGGCTTCTGGCGCAGAATATTTTTGTCCGGGACAATAATGGAACCGCGCGGTATATTGGCAATGCCACGCTCAGCGGCGTGTACTTCGGCCAGAGTGTCTATCCGGCCGGCGGGCCCAATTTAACGCCGAACTACAGTGTGGCGCCGGGCATTATTACCACGCCGTGGGTCATTATTTCCAATCACGGCGGTCAGGACGACGGATTCCGGTTTTTCGGCGAAATCGCGGCTTATATTGATAATGTGAGGCTGCAATATCGGGGCAGCGCCGATGCCCAAAGCGTGCGCGCCTCCGGCATTTATCTTTATGGGATGATGAATCAATCTATTTCGACGGCGAGGTCTGCCCCCGGACCCAACGCGAACACCAACAAAGTCGGCGCCGTGAGAATTGGCGGATCGTTTCCGCTTTACGGGACTGCGGAGGGTAGCAGCGGGTACGTTCCGACCGGGAACACGACCACGCTCTACGCAACCCTCGATGTCGGCAGCGGGGGCGGCAGCACGTTGCTGCGCATGAACATGCCGATGATGGGCTCCATTCGCGTACGAGATTTTTATATCAACTCTACGTCTTTAGGACCTATCGCGCTTGAAGACGTTGTTATTTATAGAAATAGGGTGACATTAAGAAATGATCTTTAAAAGAGCCTGTCAGAAGTTATTTTCAACGGCTAATGAACCTGATGCCGGAAATTCAAAGTGATGTAAGGAGGTAGTCTTTTTCCGTGGGAGCGCTTGTTATCGCCGCTGTTTTTGCGGTCATTGTGTCCTTTACCTCCGGTATTTATCCCCTGCAGGACCAGCCCAAAACCGAAATGAATCTGAGTGTTCCCGGACCCGGAGCAGGTCATCTGCGGGTGGACGTGCAGCCCGCTTCCGAGCTGAACAAGGATCATCTTATCAAGCAGGGGTTCGATTATTCCTGCGGCTCGGCCGCTCTGGCGATTATTCTCAATTTTTATCTAGGGGAAAAATTCACCGAATCACAGGTGATTCAGGGCATGCTCAATTACGGGGACGCCAACGCCATTGCCAAGCGCCAGGCGTTTTCTCTGCTGGACATGAAGAAATTCGTCAACGCGCTGGGCTACAGCGGCGACGGCTACCGGGCTGAAATCGATGACTTGCTGACGCTGACCACGCCCTGCATCCTGCCGATCAAAATTCTGGATTACCGGCACTTCGTCGTTTTCCGCGGGATTTATCAGGGCCATATTTTTCTGGCCGATCCGTGGCGCGGCGACATCAGCTTCACGCTCGATGACTTCAATAAGCTGTGGTACGAAAAGGTGATTTTCGTGGTGACCGCTCCCGAAAGCAGGCCGACGCTTAATGCCCTGAAATTGTCGCATGAAGACCTGATTTTCATCGATGAAGACGCGGCCAGGGAAGTGATCTTTCACAGCCGGATAGATCCGCGGGTGGCCGCTGCCGACAGAGAGTTCAAACTGCTGGTGGATATTCCCGGCAAGTATCAGTATTACCGCCCGTAATCGCCGGCGCTTATCCCGCATTACACCATAAAGAAAATTATCGCTTATGCGATTTTGCTCCCTTCCGCAGTCCGGGACATCCGGCAGAAATCCAAAGGTACATGGATGCCCGACAGGCCCATTCGGGCATGACAAATAAAACCGTCATTCCGGTGCTTCCCACATTCGCCGGAGTAAACAGCCCAGAGTCCGGTGAATGCCGGAGGAATCCACTCCCACCGAGTCATTCCCGCATGCTCCTGGCGGGAATCCAGTGTTTTTAAACATTTCATTTTCACCACGGATCAACAAACGCGTGGCACGGCTTTTGGGCTTTTTCAGTGGACACGGACTTCAAGCCCCGCATAATCCATTTGCGCGTATCGGCCGGGTCGATAACCGCATCGATTTCCAGATAAGAAGCAATATTGACAGCCTTGCCCCGTT
>JASEHT010000242.1 GCA_030018675.1 Smithella sp. | reverse complement strand
TTCGCATCGATGCGCAATCCTTTTTGTCCGGCTTCATCATGCATGTTGAGAGCCATCACCAGAGGAATTCCCAGCTCCAACAGTTGAAACGTAAAATAAAGGTTGCGTTCCAGATTAGTGGCGTCTACTACATTGATAATGACATCCGGCTTTTCGCGTATCAGATAGTCCCGCGCAATAACTTCCTCCTGGGTATAGGGACTTAAACTGTAAGTTCCCGGCAGATCGACTAGCGTGATTTTACGTCCCTGAAAGTCAAACGACGCAGATTTTTTCTCCACGGTGACACCGGGCCAGTTTCCCACCTGAAGCCTCGAACCGGCAAGGGCGTTGATAAGCGTAGATTTACCCGAGTTGGGGTTACCCGCGACCGCGATGACCAGATCTTTTCTGCTTTTCGGTAAACTGGTTTTGTTGAATTCTTTCTGATTTGTTGTCATCATTAGCACCCCGCTTCCACTTCAATTTTCTCGGCCTCGCTTTTGCGCAATGAAAGTTGATAACTTTTGATATTGACCTCAAGGGGATCGCCAAAGGGAGCTACCTTTTCCACGCGCACGGCTGCGCCAGCCACGACGCCCATATCCATCAGTCTGCGTTTGAGCGCGCCTGCCTCATTAATTTTTAATATTTTCCCGGATTGGCCGGGTTTCAAATCCGCCAGTGTCATTCTTTATTCCTCCTCACATAAATTTTCATAGCCATGCCCCGGCCAAGTGCGATACGGGATTCTTCTAATCTCAGCACGAGGGGACCTGTTCCCTTGTTGGTAATCATCTCGACTTGCTTCCCCGGCCTTAATCCGATATGCATCAGATGATCCGAAACCTCTCCGGTCAATAAATCATGACCCGTACAATTGTCACATTTTCCACCGCACTGATCATGGTTATGTCCGTGTCTGTGTTGGCGACCCTGTCCATGCTTTTCGTGACACATAACGATTTCCGCCATTTCTCCTTCTTTCAGTAAAGCCAGTGGTGACATTATTTCTTCTCCTTTTTCGACATTTTTAGATGGTAATGATAATCATTATCAATAAATGATTTAAAAAATAGCGGTTTTACCCGCGTTAGCCCCCTTCGTTCTTAAAGGTTAAAGAAACTTCAAGATTTATTGATACTCCTCTGTCTGCTTTTTATTTCTGTGTTTTCCTGCGGCAATCCGGACACAGCCCATAGAGATACATTTCATGATCCGTCAGTTCAAAGCCAAAGCTTTCCGCAACCCGTTTCTGCAATTCTTCGATCACCGAATCCATCACCTCGACCGTTTTGCCGCACTCCCGGCACACAAGGTGATCATGATGAGGATGGTTGTAACTATGCTCATAACGCATCACGCCATCACCAAAATCGACCTCACGGGCCAGTCCTGCCTCGGCAAGCAGCTTCAGCATCCGGTAAACCGTTGCCTGCCCTATGGATGGATCACTTTTTTTTACGATATCATAGAGCTCTTCAGCGCTGAAATGTTTCTCCCGCTTAAGAAACGCATCCAAAATCAGTTCGCGCTGCGGCGTGTCCCGAAGGTTGTGCCGGCTTAAATATTTGCCGAATATTTCCCTTTCTTTGCGCATGACTCCCATCTGCTACTGATTATCATTATCAATTATTGATTACTAACAGAATGCAATCGGGGCTGTCAAGAGAATTTTTACAGATTATGTGGATGGACGTCCGGCATCGGCAATCACCCGTGGCTTTGCGCTTCTAATACCCGGCAAAAAGCAGCAGGCCGAATCCCAGGACCAGCAAAGCCCCGCAAATGGTGAGCCCGTGTGATATGAACCTGTGGCGCGTTCCCAGGGCTTGCTCGGCGCGCAATGCCGATTTTCCGGCAGCCAGAAACAGCATGCCGACCAGGGTTATCGTGACGATCATTCCCAAGGCCATGGATAATACGGCGATAATGCCGACGGCAATTATACCGAGATTGATGGCAAAAAGCATCACCAGGATCACACCGGGGCACGGGATCAATCCAACAGACAGAGCAAGCGCGAAAAGCCCCTTGTCTTTACGTCCTTGGGGGGAAACATCAAAGCCGGCATCCTTCTTTAGCGCGCCCCAAATCCCCCGGACCAACAAATACAAGCCGACCACGCAAATGAGCGTCGCGCTGATAAGTTGAAGGCGGCCTTCCGCGGCGGCCGTGCTTCGAAGTGAGACCGTTCCGAATATCAACATAAAGACGACAATCAGTATCACGGCGCTAACCGTATGGGCAGTCACAATGGTGAGAGCCGCCTTTACCGTGTCAACAAATCGCGATTTCCCGGCAATCATATAAGAGCCGATAAACACTTTGCCATGCCCTGGCCCCGCTGCGTGGATCATGCCATACAAAAAAGAAAAGAAGGCCAGCAACAAAACCGTCACCGGCAGCGGCGAATCGCCTTTGCCGCCCATAAATCTTTCGACGTCACGTCGCACCGTAATTTGTATTCTCGTCACATGGCCGGAAAGGAAGCGAACGGGCGCGAAAGAAGTCAGCCGCAAGCGTTCTGCTTTTTGTTTTTCCGCCACGATGTCATCCGGCTTGCTTTGCGCGTCGCTTGTGGCCGGATCGGATGACATAAACGGGTTTTGGGCGTAAACACACACGGGTAAGAAAAGCAGGCATGCAAATATTAAGCAGACGTATAATCTCATCATCACCTTTTCTTGTATTGAATTCTCAGTTCTTCAAAAGCCCGGTTGCGGACCCAGCCATCTTTGGTATTAACAATTTTCGCGACGATATCGATGCCCGGCGGCGCTGAAACAGAAAAAGGCCTGGCGGCGTTGAACTGGAAATCACAATAATTAGTTTTGTCGAAAAATCCGATAAATCTATCACCGTCTATTTTATCGTAGGAATATTCAAGCGGTATAAAGAAGGCATACTTAACTGTCTTGCCGAATATCGAAGCTTTAAAATCGGACACCTGGCTGATGTCGCGGCGTTTGCCGCCGTCGATGATGTAGGTAAAGTAGTTAAAGTTGACCAGATTCGAAAAAGCCTCTTTTTCGATGTGAGCGATTTCTCCTGCATCAAAACGGCCGTTCTTATTGCGGTCGTAATCGGCAATCAGACTGCTTCCGAACATCGCGTCGAACACCCATTCCACCTGAATGCCCGAGAGTCCATCGGCGCTGAATTGCACGTCCACGCGCACGTCGATAAATACATGAGGATGAGCATGGGACATCTGCACCACCGCCATCAGCAGGCCGACGGCAATTAACAAATCCATTCTTATTATTGTTGTGATCTTTTTCCGCACGCGTGATATTCCGTTGCATGAATTGCGCCGCCCGATTGCAAAAAAGCCTGATAATCAAACGCATTGACATATCCCTAACATATTCAGGAGACGGACACAAATCTTTCCGCCATGCGAGGCGCTACGCGCACGCAATAAGTCTTATTAGTTTGAAGCAGCCGTTATTTGGCGTCGATTATTTGTCTGTTTATCTAAGGCGTGTGCCTGCGTGTTTTGTCCATCTGAAACAATATATAATTTTT
>JASEHT010000241.1 GCA_030018675.1 Smithella sp. | reverse complement strand
GGAAAGAAAGGTGATCTGCTGTGTGCGGCAGTATTGGGCCAATTCCCTTTGCTGGTTTTCAGACAATTCTAAGCGTTTCAGCAGATCAAACCAGCTTTCCGCTCCGCCGGTTGCCCTTTTGTGATAATCAGCGCTAGGCGCCGATTCGGTGATGATTTTTTCGGTCTTGAATGACTGGAACTTAACTGCGTCTGCCCCCATTTTTTTGGCCGCATCAATTATCTTTTTTGCCAATATCATATTCCCATTATGGTTAACGCCCGCTTCAGCGATAACATATACCGGTGAATCATCTCCAACCCAATTATTGCCAATCTTCACTCTTAATGTCATTTTAATTTATTGTTCTCGAAGTCCTGCTCGGTTAATAGTCCTGTCCTAATGGCGGCAGCTATTTCCGCTACGCCATCTTTGACGGTCTTTAAAGGGGTGATCCCCAGTAACTTCTCTATCTTGAAAAAATCGACGCGATAACTCCGTTTATCCTCGACCGTGTTGATGCGGTCTACCTCAAACTCACCCAGGACATCAAGGATAAATTGAACGATCTGCCGCTTGGTGTAATTCTGTTCGTTCCAGCCAGCGTTATAGATCTGCCCAGCTAGCCCTTCTTTTGGTAGCTCCAGCATTCGGCAGTAGATCCGCGCAATGTCTAAAACATGGAGAAACGGCCGCCAACCTTCTTCCGCATAAACGATGATCCGCTTGTCGCGAAGTGCCTCATAGGTAAACGAATTGACGATCAGATCAAAGCGGGTCCTGCCGGAAACGCCAAAAGCAGTGCTGAAACGGAGCATGACTGGGAAAAAATCTCCGGTTTTAGCGGCATTCTCCAGATACCTCTCGCAATCGATCTTGGTTTCCGCGTAAAGGGAAACCGGGTTCAATTCGCCATCTTCTTTTATCGGGGTAGCAGAGTCCGTGATGCCGTAATTGCTACAGCTGGAAGCAAAAAGGAAATGGCCAACCTTTTTCTTTCGGGCAGCTTCCGCCAGTATCTGGGTCCCGTAGTAATTGATTTCAATCGACCTCTGGGGATCGCATTCACATGGCTTATCTCCGACGATCGCCGCAAGGTGAATGACATCAGTTACGCCGTCCATGGCCGCCTCAACATCCTGGCGCACGGTGACATCACCGCGGACAAATTCAAATTTATCATGATTAAACAATCCTGATAATGGTCGTCCGCCGTACATCAGGCAATCAAGCACCCTCACCCGATAGCCGCGGAAGAGTAGTTCGCGGCAAAGCGTTGATCCTTTATATCCGGCGCCTCCGGTCACCAGCACCAGCCGGTCGTCATTTTCTTTTGACCTGTTCATCTTTATGCTTTGCTCCTTGTGCTGTCGGGAACATCTTTAATAACAGCTGAGCCTGGATTGATTTTTGCGTTTTTTCCAACAGTAACAAAAGATGCTATAGAACAGCCAGCCGACAGAAACGCATTACGCTTAATGAAACCACCACCACTTATACAACACCCAACCCCAATGTAAACGTTGTCCGCTATCTGGCAGTTCGCGCCAATAATTGCGCCGGCTTCTACGATGGTATTCCGATCGATCTTGACCATCGGCGAGATGATGCAGCCAGGACCGATAATCACTCCTTCTGTCAAAGACACCGACTGGTCAATGATGGCACTGGTATGGACGACATTGATCATCTCGAAACCGAAGTCTTTGACCTCATGAAAATACTTTTCCCTGAGGTTGTTATCATAGCCAATTGCCACAACTGCCGCCCGGATCCCCTGTTTAAAAAGGTCTTTCAAGATATTATGAGATCCTATAACTTCAATCCCCAGAATCCTCTTTCCCTTGGTCTTGTCATCCCTATCGGTAAAGCCAATCACCTTGAAATTGCGGTCGTTTAACAGCATTGATGCCACACTTTGAGCCGTACTCCCTGCCCCTAAAATAACAACTTTCATCTTCATTTACCTCCTTCTTTCGTCTTTCCTAAGATCATTATGTGCTCATTATTCCAGATCAATTCATGCTTTATATCATACATTTTAGCCATTTCCCGCCTTAAATCATTTGCTCGCTTAACATATCCAATGGGGTTGCTGGGGATATATAAACAGATATAAAGAAATTTTGACTTTGAGGCTGCAAGATTAATAATATGGCGCCAATTCTTTAAATAAGACAGCACTTCCAGCATCACAATCAAATCCCATTTATTATCGAGCTTCAACGCAGCCTCTGCCGTCATTGGGCGAAAAACAATCCCAGGATATTTTGCCGCAGCTTTCTTAACGGCCGATACGGCGATGTCCGTTCCTAAAACATTATTGTTATCCTTTTTCAAAAGATGGGTAAAAGCCCCTTTGCCGCAACCTATATCCAAAATATTGGCAAAATTATACCGACTTAGCAACAATAATGAGGCCTTAGTAAAATAGGTGGTGTCATCCTGGAACCAGCTGTCACAATTATTATTATCTTCGTTTTTATACATTTCCTCAAATTTACCTACAAATCTTCGTTTCTTGGTATCAAACACATATTTATGATACGGCCGTTCAGTCATTATTGTTTCCCTTCTTTAATACGCTTTAATAAAACCTGTTCCGCCAGCCAGAATTCGAATTCATCGTCTATTTCTACATTTTGTTCTCTGCTCGTTTCAAACCGCTCAACCTTTTCGCCAAACAAAGTGTTTTTTCTAATAAGTTCTGATTTTACAACATAAACATTGCCATCATCGTAGAAAAATCCCTTTAATTCTTGGCGGCGCTGGGTATATGATCCGTATTCCATAAACTTGCAGATGAAACCTGTGCCAAGGTTATCAGCCTTTTCCGCTCTAAAACGTTCTATACATTTGTCGATCAGATCGGGATCGCGAACAGGAGAAGTTGGTTGAAGAAGAACTACGATGTCCGCCAGAATAATCGAAAGAACTTGCTGAAGAACTGCCAGTGTGGAGGCTTCGTCGGTCGTCAAATCAGCCGGCCGATCCAAAACCTCTGCACCATTTTCCCGTGCAATCCTTGCTATTTCTGGGTCTTCTGTTGAAACAACAAAGCGGTCTATCAGCTTCGACTTCCTGGCAGCTTCAATCGTCCAAACAATAAGTGGTTTGCCCGCGATCATCTTAATATTCTTACGCGGGATACCCTTACTGCCACCTCGGGCCGGAATAACACCTAATATCATAATACCTCCACAGATATCTCTTTACAGGCAGCAATTATCTTGCCTATCTGCTCGTCAGTCATATTAACCATAATCGGCAGTGCGATTGCTCGCCTAAGAAAACCTGTTGATTGACTCCATACCTGTTCCAGATCTTTGCCCTTGTACTCCGGATAATCGTAGAATATCTGTGTCCAAGTGCCGGCAAAATGCCAGTTAATGGCATCAGGCAGGTTTTTTGTCCCAAGTCCCTTGGTGGCTAGGGTCTTGGCAAATTTTGAAGCCTTTTCTCTGGATTCAACAAAAAATATTACTGTGTCTCCTGCATCGCCCGCTTCATCCGGTAATTTTCTAAACTCGATCCCCTTGA
>JASEHT010000240.1 GCA_030018675.1 Smithella sp. | reverse complement strand
GATTAAATCCCGATTGGACATGGCTGTTTTCGGTAATGTATAAATTATCGTCAAAATTGATAAACTCATTGCCCGCGAGCCGGCCGAAAGCTACCAGGCAGACGATGATCAGCAGAAGAAGGATGATGGAGTGTCTTTTATTCATGTTGTCTGTATGTCCCTTCATCAATAAAGATTAAAGATGAATCATAGGCACAAACCGTTGGTTTGCGCCAGTTGCAGCGTGGCGCACATTCCCAGGCCACAGGCTTTCTTGGCGTCCGCGCAGCCGGCACTGATATTGCCCAGTTTCATATGCGCATCAGCCCTGTTATTGTAGGCATTGACATAATCGGGTTGAAGGCCGATGGCTTTGTTGAAATTTTCGAGGGCTTTTTCATACAGACCGAGTCCGCTGTAAGCCAGTCCTCTGTTGTTGTGCGCTCTGACGTGATGAGGATTTATTTCTATCACCTTGGTGAAATCCTCAATGGCCAGTTGATACTGCCCGTGCTGGCCGTAAATATTGCCCCGGTTGTTGTAAACCTCAACATAATCCGGTTTCAGCCTGATGACCGCGTTATAGTCCCTGATGGCGTTGTGGTACTGGCCGAGTCTGGCGTAAGCAATCGCCCTGCTGAAATAGGCCAGATGGTTATCAGGATTCATCCGGATGGCCTTGTTGTATTCGCTGATTTCTTTTTGATATTGATATTGGCCGAGTTCGGTGAAAGCCGCGCCGATAGGATGCCCTTCCGAATCTTTGCCCGTCACCTTCGCGGCATGATTAAATAAAGTCACGTTACTTTTCCAGTAGCCGCACTGGTTCCACGTCAAAACCGACAAAACCAGAAGGACAGCCATGGCGGCCGGACATAAAACTTTTTTCCGGACGATTTCATTTTTCAATAAAAGGGGAATTCCCCATGCGAGGATGACGGCAATGCCGATGGAAGGCAGATAGGTGTAGCGGTCGGCCAGCGCATGTTTTCCGACCTGCACCAGGCCGATAACGGGCACAAGAGTTCCCAGATACCAGAACCAGCCGGTGAATAGGAACGGCAGCGTTCTGACGGAATAAAGAACAGCGCCGGTTATCGAGACAAGAATGATACCCGAAATAATCACCTGCCACAAAGGGATGAAGAAGTCGTAGGGATAAAATACCGTCAAGTCAAACGGCCAGAACGTTTTTTGCAAATACGCCACGTAAGAAACAATAGCGTTCGTTCCCCGAACGACAAGCGGCAATCCTTCGGTCGTGGAAATGGCGCCGGCTTTTTTTTCGGCCTCAAAAGCGAGAACGCTGAAGAATACCGTAAGAATCATAAAGGGGATTTTTTCCCATATCAGCTTGCCGGCGATATGAAGCTTGCCCGGAGCGGGAGTGTTCAATGCTTTCTGCAATCTTCCCAGCGGCCAGTAATCCAGCAGCAGCAAAATACAGGGCAGGGTGACCAGCATCGGTTTGGACATCAGACTTAGTATGAATAAAATCAGGCACAGGAAGTATTTGGATAGCTTTGAGCTTTCCGCGTAGAAAGCGTAAGCGTAAATACTGGCTATGCCGAAAAACATGCTGAGCACGTCTTTCCTTTCCGAAGCCCAGGCCACCGATTCCACCCGCAGAGGATGCAGGGCGAAAAACGCCGCCGCGAAAGCGGCCGGCCAGAAATTATTTGTGGTTTTGAATAAAAAGAGAAACAAAAAAATAACCGTGCCGATGTGGAAAAGTAGGCTCATCAAATGATGGCCTCCGGCGTTGCTTCCGAACAACGTCCAGTCCAGCATGTGCGAAAGCCAGGTGAGGGGATGCCAAAAGGCGAGATATGTGGTGGTGAAAGCCCATTTTATATTTTGAAGGGTAATTCCATTTTGAATGATATAATTTTTGGTGATGTATCCCGGATCGTCCAAATTAACAAAATGATTTCCCGCGATCCGGCCGAAGGCCGCCAGACAGGCTACAGTCAGCAGCAGGACAATGATGTAAAGATACTTTTTCTTCATAAGTTATTCATTCAACCTTATTGCAGGAATCTAATCCTGCCGTCATTCCGTGACATCCGGCATTCCCCGGAGTAAACAGCGGAAATCCAAAGGTACATGGATGCCCGACAGGCCCATTCCGGCATGACAAATATGGGTCATTCCCGCGAGTTCCTGGCGGGAATCCATCCCCACCGGGTCATCCCGGCGTGGGCTTAGCCGGAATCCATTCCCTCTACCTTTGTCATTTCGACCATAGGGAGAAATCTTGCAACAAGCCTTTTTAAGATTCCTCGTCATCCCGACTCTTCGGGATTCCTCGGAATGACAATCCTTCTGTCACTTCGCGGAAGGACATCGCCAAAATATAGGGACTGTTCGCAGAACAGTCAGGAAACCTTACCGGCACAGACCGTTGGTTTGCGCCAGTTGCAGCGTGGCGCAGTTTCCCATCGCACAGGCTTTTCGGGCATCTGTGCAGCCGGATTCCAGGTTGCCTGTCCTCAAATAAACGAAAGCCCTGTTGTTCCATGCGTTCGCATAATCCGGCTTCAGCCGGATGGCCTCGGTATAATCTTCCAGCGCCTGCGGATAACGGCCGGATTGAAGGTGAATAAATCCCCGGTTATTGTAGGCATCGACATAAGCGGGATTTAATGAAATGGCCCGGGTGAAATCTTCGACCGCCTGTTGATATTCGCCGAGACGGATATAGGCGTTGCCGCGGTTATAGTAGGCCGAAGCATTATCCGGCGTCAGGCGGATGGCCTGGCCGAAATCCTCCACAGCCTTTTGATATTGAGCCAGATTCAGGTGCAGACCGCCTCTCGTTACATAGGCGTCGGCATAGTCGGGTTTCAATAGAATAATCTTGTCCAAATCGGCGAACGCTTCCGGATAACGTCCGAGTCGGGCGTAGGCAAGCGCTCTCTTATTATAGCTGAGAATCAGTTCCGGCTTGATGCGGATGACCTCCGTGAAATGGCCGGCGGCTTCCTGCGCTTTGCCTTCCTGAAGCAAAATGGTGCCCAGATTGATGTGGGCGAGATAATTATTGCGGGTCACCTGGAGCATGCGGTTGAAGATTTTCGTGTCGCTCTCCCAGTATCCGCATTGTTTCCAGGTCAAAAAAGTCAGGCAGGCCAGGAACAGAATGGCCGCGGGAAATAAAATTCTTTTGCGGAGGCTTTTGTTTTTCACCAGAGCGGGAACACCCCACGCCAGCATGACGGCAAGGCCGATGGACGGAAGGTAATGAAAACGGTCGGCCATCGCGAAGTCGCCTGTCGGAATGATGCCGATGACCGGCAGAATCGTTACGACGAACCATCCCCATCCCGTCGTTAGATACGGCAGGCGTCTGATCGCCGCGATGACGAAAACGCAGATCAGCGCAATCAGCAGAAACGCGGCGACAATCTTTAGCGCCGGTATTCCGTCCGGGAACGGATAAAATGCGGCCAGATTAAACGGCCAGAACGTTTTTTCCAGATAAGTAACAAAAGAAATCAGCGCGTTGGCCAGCCTCGAGGTCAGGGGAAACTGAAGATCAG
>JASEHT010000023.1 GCA_030018675.1 Smithella sp. | reverse complement strand
ATACTCCGAAATGCTCAATCGAAGGACGATTGAACCAGCACAAATCCGATATATTTTGCAATTATCAAGTATAATTTGTCCCGGATAATGTCCGCCTGTTGCTATGGATATTTTTGTCCCGCGTCGCCCCTGCTAAGCAAGAAATGACTGGATTCGCCGGTCAAGCCGGGGAGTGACGTGAAAAGCGGAAATGACAGCGGAAGTGCTGATCCCGCCACCTTCGGTGGCTGGGGCATACTTCGTTGCACTCGTCTTCAGCTTGCCTCACTACCACTAACGCTTCGAGTCCCCATTCACTACGTTCAGGGGATAGTTTGACTAAAAAATTTCAATGCACTACGTTTTTGAAATTTGAGTCTCACTACTGCACTTCGTTTGCTCTTAGCGAGTGTCACTAAATGGTGAAACATAAAAGGATACCCTAACAGGCAACATGGCCGGCCTGCACTTCTAGAATCATAGCTTCTCAACGCGGCAGGGTACATACCGGTGCAGAGGCGTTGCGGCCAGTTGGTCGCGGTATGTGTTTTTTGTGAGACGGTTGACATTGATGCCGTAGGCTTTGCCGTTTTGCACCAGTCCGAAACCGTGGGGAATAAGCACCTGTCCTTTTCGGGTTGCATTGCTCACCTCTGCCTCGATTGTTTCCGCGCAGGCTTCGGTGACGATTCTGACTTTTTCGCCATCGATAATGTTAAGTGTTTTTGCGTCTTCGGGATTGATGGCCAGGGTGCAGGCGCGCTTTCCTTTTAGCCACGAGGGATCGCGCATGAGCGTATTGGCCACGTTTTTCGTGTGGCGACCGGCATTGAGGATAAGGGGGAATTCCGGTGAAGGCAGGAGCGCTTTTTTCTCGGATTCCGGATTAATGCCTTTGAGCCATTCTTCCAGTTCGGCAATGTATAGATTGATTTTTTTATTTTTGGTTCTGAGTTCTTTCATGTTGGCTTCAAGATCAAGTTTCCCGATCCACATTCCTTCCGGATGCGAAAGCAGTTCCTGAAATAATTTTATGCTGAAGCGCACTTCCGGCGCAAGCGCGGCAAAAGGCATGAGGCTCCGGTAACGAATCGCGGCGCCGAATGCGCGCAGAATCTTTTCCGGTTCCAAAAGTATCGAGGCGTAAGAGGGCTGTTTGATTCCGGCACGCACGGCGCTTTTTCTCAAACCGTAAGGCAACGACATGAGCAGTCCGAATAGCGTCGCCAGATGCGCTGAATCATATTTTTTGCCGAGGGTCTCGGCCAGCACAAACGTAATCGTCTTCATGGATTCAAAACCCCGTTTGTCTTCCAGCTGAGTCCAATAGTCGTCTTTGGCAAGCATCATGAGAAGCTTCAGCGGATTGTTTCCCATATAGGCGAGAAATGTGAGGGCGTAATCGAAGAGATCTTTGTCCTTGCCTGCCGCCTCTAAGAGATACGCGGGGATTTCCGGCAAAAGGCCCATCCCGCGGGCGATGCCGGTGAAGATCTGTCCGCATTCCTTTCTTTCGCCAAGCGGAGGAAGTACCGGCTGTCTGATTTGCAAATATATTTCCGGGTATGTCCAGGGGAAGAATGTCGTGTCAAAGCTTTCATATCCCGATCGCGCGGGAAGCACATAATGAGCCACGGCGGCGGTTTCGGTCATCGCCAGCTCGATAGTGACAAGAAGGTCGAGTCTGGCAAAGGCTTGCTCATAGGCTGTCGTATCGGCGTACGAGCGCAGGGGATTGGCGCCGCAGGTGATGACCGCGCGCGGACGCTGGGGATGATCGCTTAGAATTTCCTCGGGGAGGACATTGGGCGGATGAAAGCCCAATATGGCAGGGAAGTCCGTTGTTTGCGTGCGCCATGTTTCCGGATCGCGTTCGTCGGTGTGTATCCCCAACGGAACGAGGGTGCCTGTGATGACATTGCCGCCGGCAACGCACAGCCTGCCGCACAGCGCGGCCAGTATTGCTGTCAGATAGGAAACCACCGTGCTGTGGCGGTTCATGAGTATGCCGAGGTCTGCGTGAATACACCATTTTCTTACAGACAGTTCCCGGCACAGGTTTTTTATGTCTTCATAATTTACTTCGCATATCTCAAGCGCGCCCCGGATGTCAAAGTTCCTGAACCATTTTCTGACGCTGTCGAACCCGTCGAGATGCTTCGTGATGTAATCTTTCTTTTCCCAGCCTTCGGCAAGGATGATCGCGATCATGGCCTTGAATAACAGCGCGTCGGTGCCCGGGCGCAGAGCGATGTGAATATTGGCGATTTCCGCCGTTTCCGATTTGCGCGGATCGATGACCACGAGAAGCTTGTCGGGATTTTTCGAAAACTCCCTGAGGACCAGCGGGGCACGCGGCATCTGATGGCTTTCCATGCCGTTCCAGCCGACCGCCAGCATCATGTCCGAATGAGTCTCGTCGGGAATCAGAAAACGGTTCTGGCGGCCAACCATTTTGCCGCCCACCCAGTAATGTCCGGTAAGTTCCTGACCCAGCGGATTATAATGATAGCGCGAACCGATTCTTCGCATGAGCGCGATACCGAAGGCCGCGTCAACATGGCAGCCCTGACCGCCGCCGCCCATGTACACGTATGATTCCGGACCGTGTTCCGCCACAATGGATTTGAGCTTTGCGGAAATTTCGGCAAAAGCGGTTTCCCACGAAATGCGGACGAACCCTTCCGGTGTTTTCTTGAGGGGATAAAGAAGACGCCCTTCATGATCATGGTGATGGGCAATGTTCATCCCTTTGATGCACACATATCCCTGGCTCCTTGGATTATCTTTGTCGCCCTTTACCTTGACGATTTTGTTGTTCTGGATTTCAACTTCGAGTCCGCAGTTTTGCGCGCAAAGTACGCAGCTGGTCTTTTTCCATTCTCCCATGAAGAATTCCCCTTAGAAATATGCATTCATTTTTAAAGGTATTTTCTATCAATTATCCATCAAATTATCTATCGAAAGTTTTGATTGAGGATGATTAAAAGGGGTCAAGTCTTTGTATGGCTCATGATCGATGCTGGAATAAATTTTAAGGTGCTTACCCCCATCCGCTAAGCTTCAGGGTTAGTTTTTTAAGGTACTCACGAGCCCACTCCGCCGCGCTCCTAGGATAGTTCGGTTTACGCCTCATACTTCGTTGCACTCGTCTTCGGCTTGCTTCACTATAATTTGACGCGATAAGTCGTTTAATGTATATTTCTTACAAGACAATATAACAAAAAATAAGATCGGTGACGATCACCATGGAGGATTAAAATGAAAACGGATGAATACAAGAAAATAATAATGTTTGCAGTTGACAACGAGATTGAAGCTTATGAATTTTACAAAGGCGTTTCCGATAAAACAAAAAATGGCGGTCTGAAAAAAATCTTTGCGGAGCTGGCCGAGGAAGAAGCCAAACATCGCAAACTTCTGGAAGGTCTGGCGTCCGGCAAAGGTCAGATGCATTTTGACGAGTCCAAAGATTACAAGGTTGCCGAATCAATCAATAAGCCCCAGCTGAGTCTGAGCATGAAACCGGCGGATGCCATCGCGCTGGCGGTCAAGAGTGAGCAGGAAGCCATGGAGATGTACACCGAAATGGCCAGTTGCAGTACGGACGCCGAACAGAAGAAGATGTTCCAGTCATTGTCCAACATGGAACAGGGTCACAAAGTCAAACTGGAAGATACCTTTACTAACATGGCATTCCCGGAAGCCTGGTAAAATTGATTAAATAAGATATTTAAGGCGGGGGAAAGCGCTTCTGCTTCCCCCGCTTTTTTGTTGGTTTATATCCGTAAATCGTCAAGTAAGAATCCACCTGATGTTAATTGTTAAATATTGCTTGCTAACAAAAATATTATAGTTTATAGTACCTTACAATCTTGTGTGTTAAATGTTAATTTGCATGATGTTAAATATTATTTGATAGGATGTTAAATAATGGCAGCCACTTTCAAGCATTTTGACCTTCAGCTTATTGAGCCTTCTTTCGATTCCAAATTGACTGATCTGGTCATCGAGCTGGATCACCTGCGTAAAAAGGAGCTTAAAGGCACAACTCCTCCTGTTGTTTTCTTCCAGTTAAAGGATCTGTTTCATATGCTGGAGAGCCTTGGCTCAGCACGTATTGAAGGTAACCGTACAACGCTGGCTGAGGTCATCGAAAATCGGCTTGAAGGTTCGTCTTCCGCAGATGAAAAAATGCGTGAAATCTTCAATATGGAAAAGGCGATGGATTTTATTGATGAGAATATCAAAACCTTCCGTCTGGATCGAGCCTTTATCTGTGAACTGCACCGTCTGACGGTGAAAGATTTGACACCGCCGCCCAAAGGCGAAGGCGATAATACGCCGGGAGTTTATCGTAAAAAAAATGTCGATATTGCCGGTTCAAACCACAAGCCGCCGGAATATTTACAGGTCAACGATTATATGGATGAACTGATTGCATTTATCAACCGCACGGATTTGCCCAAGTATGATTTAATCAAGACGGCCGGCGCGCATCACCGATTTGTCTGGATTCATCCTTTTGTCAACGGCAACGGCAGAACCGTCCGTCTGTTCACATACGCACTTCTGGTTAAACAGGGATTCCATGTTGATACAGGCAGGATTTTGAATCCGACATCGGTGTTTTGTTCCGACCGAAAAAAGTATTACGACTACCTGGCTGAAGCGGATTCCGGCGAAGATAAAAGCATGGCCTCGTGGTGTGAATATGTTTTGTCCGGTTTGAAACAGGAAATAGAAAAAATAGACCGGCTGACCGAGTATAATTTTTTAAAGAAAGAAATTATTATCCCGGCAATCAACCACGCGCGTGAACGGGAAATCATCACAGATGCCGAGTCAAAAATTCTAAGAAAAACGGCGGAACTTGGCGTGATGCAGGCTGCGGATATCGGAGAATTTTTCCCGAAGAAAGCAGCGGCGGAAATTTCCCGGCAGATCGCTCGTTTGAAAAAAAGAAAAATGTTGCAGCCGGAAAAAGAAGGCTCCCGAAAATACGTGATTCGTTTTGATAATAATTATCTGTTGCGTGGAATAATAAAATCACTGGATGAGAAAGGGTTCCTGCCGATTAAGGACTAAACTGCCGGAATCCGATACAACAGACATTGAAAGGATTTTTGTCACGTTACGGTTTTACGGCCTCAATGGTCGCCGAAACAACATAGTCCTCAGCGTGGCTGCCAGGCAACCAGTTCCGGATAAATGTTCTGCTTTCTTCCGTGAACACTATTTTTATTTGTGCAAAACCGATTGCCGTTAAGATATTTTCAATGTTCTGCACGGGAGATGCTCCCGCGATGCAGCAGACATGCAGGGCCAGATCTTTTTTGATTGCGTCGGGCATCGGGGCTGTGGCAACAATATCGGAAATTGCCAATCGGCCGCCCGGCTTTAATACGCGAAACGCTTCCCGGAATACTTTTTCTTTTTCCGGCGAAAGATTGATGACGCAATTGGAAATAATGATATCCACGATCCCGTCCGCCACCGGAAGGTGCTCCAGTTCCCCCAGCCGGAAATCAACATTGGCGTAACCGCCTTGTTCAGCGTTACGACGTGCTTTCGCAATCATTTCCGGTGTCATGTCCACGCCGATCACAAGCCCCTTATCTCCGACAGACCGTGCCGCCAGAAAACAGTCAAAGCCGCCGCCGCATCCCAGATCCAGAACCGTTTCTCCGGCTTTTAACGAGGCGATGGCCTGAGGATTGCCGCAGCCGAGACCCATGTCCGCCCCTTCGGGAACAGCGGACAAATCATTCGCGGAATAACCCAGGGCAATAGACACGGATGTGTCCGGCCTGCCACAGCAGGATGAGCTTGTACAGCCGCAACCGGATTGATTGGACACCGCGACTTTTCTATAATTTTCCATAACCGCAATGCGGATTTCGTTGTTGTTTTTATCAGTCACGTGTAACCGCTACTTTCATCAAAGAAATATATTTAATATTACGGATTATCTCCTAGCATAAAAATACTGTTTCAGAAATCAGGAGTTTTAGGAATAGAGACTTTCTGAAGAAACCCTAACGCCCCGCAAACGCTAAGTCTTTATTTTCTAAACCGAATAGCTTTCCGTATTATGTTATTTGTAACATAATGGGAAAAATGATAAGTATATTCACAATGAAAATTATACGGTTTGTTGTTGCGCTTATTCTGATTGTTTTAATGAGTTTTGTTTCCGCTTTTGCCGGGGAAAAGATTTCTGTTGCGGTAGCGGCAAATTTTATTTCCGCTTTCAAAGAAATGGCGCCTGATGTCAAAGCAAAAACCAAGATTAAAGTTGAGGGCACTTTTTCCTCAACGGGAAATCTATACAGCCAGATAACAAACGGCGCGCCTTATGATTTATTTTTGTCCGCCGATGAAGAAAGACCCGCCAAGCTTAACAAAGACGGTCTGGCTGAAACACCATTTGTTTATGCCAGGGGGCAGGTGGTTCTCTGGTCGGCCAATAAGGATTTCTGCAAGGCAAAAACATGGCAGGAGGCCCTGAAAAAAAAACCGGTGAAAAAAATTGCCGTTACCAATACGCAGACCTCGCCATATGGGGCCGCGGCGAAAAAGGCACTGGAAAAAGCCGGGATGTGGGATGCGCTGCAAAGCAAACTGGTGAATGGCGAAACTATCGCCCAGACTTTTCAGTATGCGTCAACATCAGCCGTTGATGCCGGATTCTGCGCGATGTCGGCTACTGTCAGCGATGAAGGGAAGAAAGGCTGTTTTTATGTTGTCCGTGAAGCGCCGGAAATTATTCAATCGGCCTGTATTTTGAAAAGGACAACCAATCGCGCTGCTGTGCAGAAATTTATAGAATTTTTAAATTCTCCGGCGGCAAAGGAAATAAAAGTTAAGTACGGTTATCGCTAAATGGATTTTCTCGCGCTTTACGTGACATTAAAACTGGCACTGGTGACAACCATCTTTCTGATGGTCATTGCCGCGCCGGTCGCGTACGCGCTGGCTTATTATCGTTTTGCTGGGAAATCTTTTCTGGAAGCGCTGATTTATCTGCCGATGGCGCTGCCGCCTACGGTAATCGGCTTTTATCTGATCATCATCATGGGGCCGAAAGGTTTTATAGGCAAGACATGGGGAATGCTTACTGGCGGATCGCTCCTTTTTACCTTTGTCGGCATAACGATAGCGTCCATTATTTACAGCATTCCTTTTGCGGTTCAACCGATGAAAGCCGCTTTCTCAAAGCTGGACCGGCGTTTGCTGGAATCGGCCTATGTTCTGGGTTTGTCCAAACGAAAGACATTTTTCCGCGTGATTATTCCCAATTCAGTAAGCGGTATTGCCGCCGCTGCCATTCTGGTTTTTCTACATTCAATTGGCGCGTTCGGTGTTTTGCTGATGGTCGGCGGCAGTATTCCGGGAGAAACCAAAGTCGCTTCCATCGCGATTTACGAAGCCGTGGAGATGATGAATTATCGAGCGGCGGGCATGATTGCCCTAAGCTTAATTCCCATCAGTTACGCCTTTTTATTGTTGATTAATAAACTGAACGAGAGAAACCGTATATGAGCATCAATGTTTCCTTTAAAAAGGATTTAAAATATTTCGATCTGGACATATCTTTTTCCTGCGCGAAAAAAAACATGGTGGTGATGATCGGACCATCCGGGGGCGGGAAGACAACTATCGTCCGCATGCTGGCCGGTCTGGAAAAACCGAAAGAAGGGAAGGTTGTTTTTGGCAATGAAGTCTGGTTCGATTCTCTGCGCCACATCAATGTTCCGCCGCAGAAACGCCGTTTGGGCTACGTCTTTCAGGACTATACACTTTTCCCTCATCTGAATCTTTACGAAAATGCGACCTTCGCCGCTGTGGATAAAAAGGAAGTGGATGAGCTTTTCGAACTTTTCAGAATCGGTCACTTGAAAAAACGCAAACCCGATATGGTTTCCGGCGGAGAACGCCAGCGTTGCGCGATTTGTCAGGCATTGGCCCGGCATCCCCGCATCCTGCTTCTGGATGAACCATTTTCAGCGCTCGATGCAATCACGCGCCGCGGCCTGCGGGAAGAATTGAAAACCCTGAAGGGCAAAATGTCGTTCCCGATTATTTATGTGACGCA
This sequence comes from Smithella sp., assembly GCA_030018675.1. Taxonomy (GTDB): domain Bacteria; phylum Desulfobacterota; class Syntrophia; order Syntrophales; family Smithellaceae; genus Smithella. The sequence continues at coordinate 11,357 of JASEHT010000023.1, read as the reverse complement.
CGATATAGCAGAAGCATTGTATCTGGCTGATGAACTGCTGCCCGTTGTTGAAGGCAAAATCGACGATCAATGGTTGCAGCGCATGATTACCCGCGATCCGTCAACGGAAGTGGCTCTGCGCGCAGCCCGCGAACCGAGACTGACTTTAGTCTATTAGATATACAAACATTTAAAGAACGATATCATTTCTAAAACAGAGATGATATCGAGGCGGTTAGGCGGAGACGACGAGCGTATATTTTAATACGTTGAGGATGCCGACAATCCCGATGAATCGGGACCAAATAGCGCTTTGATTTAGAAATGAGATAAGGAGCAAAATATTTATGAACATCTGTACCTATTCCTACGAAGAGTATCTCCATCTGGTAAAATCATTTCACGGCAATCTTGCGCCGGGACTGATTATCGGCGGGTTTATCGTTGATCTGGCAATGAAGAATCTGCCCGAAGGTGAATTTTTTGACGCGGTTTGCGAAACGCCGGTTTGCCTGCCCGACGCCGTGCAGATTCTCACTCCCTGCACCATCGGCAACGGCTGGCTTTCCATTGTCCACTTCGGCCGGTTCGCCGTGACGCTTTACGAAAAATACACCGGCAGGGGTGTGCGGATTTATCTGGATACGGAAAAACTGAATAACTGGCCGGAAATTCGCGACTGGTATTTAAAAAAGAAAAAGAAGAACGAACAGAATTCTGAAGTGCTTTTAGCCCAGATAAAAGAAGCCGGGCATGGACTGCTAAGTGTGCAACATGTTCAGGTCGAACCGGAAAAAGTCCGCCGCAAGAAAATGGGACCGGTCGGTATTTGTCCTGTCTGTGGTGAGGCCTATCCTTCAAAACACGGGGAAAAATGTTTGAATTGCCAGGGAGAAACGCCGTATTCTTGTGTTTGAGACTGTTGAAACTAAAAAAATAATCCGGTAAGGAATGGTTATGTTAAAGTCAGGTATCATCCTGCACCGTCTTTACGAAACAATCCAAGCCTCCGCAAAAAATCTGCGCATTGCCGATCTGCGGGTGGGCTTAAGTTATGTGGGGATCAAGCTGGATAACGGATCGTCGGGTCTCGCTGCCGTCCTTCTGGAGAGTTCCGCGCGCGGTTGTACGGTTGTAAAGGAAGCCGGAACGTATGCCGGTTCTTCCGCGATTGAGGTTTTAAAATATCTGGTTGATGGGCAGAATGCTCTGCATCGGTCTATCGGTTTGGCCACGGCCAACGCGCTGATCGAACCGCCTGCTGATACTGCCCATGACCGTGAGGCGACTACTTACCTGAATCTTCAGCCCGGCGAGAAAGTGGTTATGGTGGGGCTTTTTTCTCCGCTCGTCGAGCGTATTCGATCCACCGGTGCGATCCTGACGATCATTGAAAAAAATCCCGCACGACTGGAGTTGCTTTCCCTGGAAGATAAACAAAGAGCTTTGAAAGAGTGCGATGTAGCCGTCATTACCGCGACCACACTTTTGAATAGCACTTTTGAAGAAACGATCGCCTTACTGGACGCGCCGCGGTCGGTGATTTTGATGGGTCCGTCCACGCCGCTTGTCCCTGAAATTTTTCAGGATACTCCTGTGACACATCTCGGCGGATCTGTTGTTTTCGATACCGCAAAAGTTTTACAAATCATTTCCGAAGGCGGCGGCACACCGGCTTTGCGACCCTACCTGCGTTTTGCGAATCTTCTTATCAAGCGATAAAAATCAAATTTGGAAAAATATTCGCTTAACTTTTAAGCGGGACAGCTTCCACCCGGCAGGGTACGAAGCGATGCATCGGCGTTCCGAACTGATCGCGATGCGTGTTTTTGGTCAGGCGATTCACGTTAGCGCCGTATTGGACACCGTTGTAAACCAGACCGAAACCGTGCGGTATGACCACATGCCCCCTGCGCGCTGTGTCGGTAATTTCCAGTTCGATCTCTTCGCTGCCGGCTTCCGTTGTTACCCGGACCTGATGACCGTCTTTAAGGTTTAACGCTGCCGCATCATCAGGATGCATGGCCAGCGTGCAGGCGCGTTTGCCTTCATTCCAGGCCGGATCGCGCATCAGCGTGTTGGCGTTCATCGACGTATGCCGACCGGCCATCAGCACCAGCGGAAATGCGGGGTCTGTGATCAGCGCTGCTTCTTCACTTTCTCCGTTTATGGCTTGGAGTTCGTCGAGGAGTTCCGGAATGTGAAGATTAAATTTCCCGTCCGCCGTTTTGATTTCCGCGAAATTATTTCCCGGATCGACTTTTCCGACCCAGATGCCTTCGGGATGATCTAAAATCTTCTGGAAAATTTCTTCCCCAAGTGTCGGTCCCGGAGTGAATCCGGCTCTTGCTGCGCTTTCCTGGAAGGATGTGGGCATGACCTGCAGAAGGCCCCACAAGGCGGACAGGTGCACCGAACCCATTGCTTTGCCCAGTGTCTTTCCCAGAATAAAAGGTATGGCCTTCATGGCTTTCGGTTCAGTCATTGCGTATTCCATCAGCGCCTGGGTAAATGCGGCATGATTGTCATAGGCTGCTTTGTAAAGACTTTCGGGTATCGGTGGAATCAGCCCGAGTTTATCGGCGATCCGCAGGTGAATTTCGCCAAGTTCCAGCGGTTCTCCTTCCGGCTCAATGATGGGACGCCGCATCTGAAAGTGAATGCCCGGATAGGTCATGGGGAAGAAAGTGCCATCCCACGCTTCATAGCCGGAACGCGAAGGCAATACATAATGAGAAAGGACTGCGGTTTCCGTCATCGCCATTTCCGCTGTGACCAGCAAATCCAGGCGGCTGAATGCTTTTTCGTAGGCTGTCGTATCCGCGTATGAGCGCAGAGGATTAACGCCTGTTACCAGAACCGCCCTGAGTCTTTCCGGGTGATCGGAGAGAATCTCTTCCGGCATGACATTGGGCGGAAAAGAACCGCAAACAGGAAAAGAGTTTGTTGCTACTGTCCGCCAGATTTTGGGATCTCTTTCATCCGTGTGGCCGAAAGGCAACATATGACCGTTAATGACGTTGCCGCCTTCGACGCACAGACGGCCGCAAATGGCTTGCAGAATAACAATGAGGTAAGAATTCAGACCGCTGTGACGTCCCATGAAAATACCAAGATCATAACGCAATGAGGATTTGCGTGTGGCATACAGTCTGGCAACTTCGCGTACTTTTTCAAAATCAAGCTCGCAGGTTTTGATGGCCGCCTGCACATCGAAATTCAGGAAATATGAATCTACCTTATCAAATGCTGATGTATGATTTTCCAGATAATTTTTGTTTTCCCAGCCTTCCTTCAAGATAATGGAAATCATCGCCTTGAGCAGCAGGGCGTCCGTGCCGGGGCGGATGCGCAGGTGAATGTCGGCAATTTTTGCCGTTTCCGAAAGTCGCGGATCAACAACGATCAGCAGTTTGTCCGGATCTTTGGAAAGATTCTGGAGCTTTCTGGGCGCCTGCGGTATCTGGTGACTCTGCATGCCATTCCATCCCAGCACCAGCAGAAGATCTGTGTTGTTCACATCCGGCTGGTCATGGAGATACTGCCGTCCGTGGGTTCGTCCGCATACCCAGAAAGCGCCGGAAAATTCCTGCGCCAGGGCAGTGTACATGTACTGCGAGCCTAATCCTCTCATCAGGCGTACGCCGAAAGCGGCTTCGAAATGGCACCCTTGACCGCCTCCGCCCATATAAGCAAAAGAACGGGGTCCGCATTGGCCGACGATGGCTTTGAGTTTGGCCGCAATTTCGTCAATAGCCTGATCCCAGGAAATGCGCTCAAATTTACCTCCGACTTTTTTTAACGGATATTTCAGCCGGTCGGCGTTGTGCTGGTGATAGGCGACGTTCATGCCTTTCCGGCAGAAGTAGCCTTCGCTTTTGACGTTGGACTTGTCCGGTTTTACTTTGACAATGCGGTTATTTTCCACCTCGATTTCCAGGCCGCAATTCTGCGCGCAGAGAACACAGCCGGTTTTGTGTATTGTTCCCATGATCTTTCCCTTCATGAATCCATCGTAAATCTTTTCACTCGTTATTTTCAGTTTAACACACAACAAACATCAAGTCAGTATCTTCTGCTGATCTGAAATTTGATATTTACATGAAAAGCGCTAAAAATGAAAAACTTTCTCATTGTCTTTGACCCTAAGTCAATTTTGATAAATCCATCATTAAAAGTAAAGATGACCAAAGGTCATGGATGCTCCCGATCTTAATAGTTGTTTCGGTATGGAATTAATCTCATTGAACATTTATATTATGTCATAAATGACACAGGAGTTTGAATTTATTAATAATTTGCCGTTGACAACAGTCTTTCCCTCATGTATAACGAGCACGCAGTTAAAACGTGGTTTTTGGAAAAACGATATGTTTACCCGGCGATGTTGTTCCAGAAAGTTTCCCCGCAAAAAATTACGCGAATATCTGCATATTTTGAAATTGAAGAACGAAAATATATTTTAATTTTTAATGAAAGGAGAATAGTTCATGAACGTCAGCCGAAGAGGTTTCCTGAAGATTTCCGGCGCCGTGGCTGCGGTTAGCGGTCTGGGCATCAGTCTTAAGCCCATTACCGCTCACGCCAAAGAGCTGAAAATCAAGTACGCTGAAGAAACCACCACCATTTGTCCTTACTGTTCGCTGGGATGCAGTATTATCGTATCCGCTCGCGACGGCAAGGTCATCAACACGGAAGGTGATCCTGATAGCCCAATCAACAGGGGAGCGCTGTGCAGCAAGGGTGGTTCAATCTATCAGATGGTGAACAATGAAAATCGTCTGGGCAAGCCGCTTTACCGCGCGCCTTTTGCCAAGGAATGGAAAGAGGTGGAATGGGATTGGGCTCTGGACAAGATCGCGGAGAATGTCAAGAAGAGCCGCGATGCCAGTTTCAAAAAAACCAACGCCAAAGGCGAACTTGTAAACCGCTGTGAAGGCATCGCCTCGGTCGGCAGCGCGGCCATGGATTTGGAAGAATGCTTCACGTACCAAAAATTCTTAAGGGGGTTGGGCCTTGTTTACATAGAACATCAGGCCCGTATCTGACACAGCCCAACTGTACCGGCTCTGGCAGAGTCGTTCGGACGCGGCGCAATGACCAATCACTGGGTCGATTTTAAGAACACGGATATATTCTTAATCATGGGGAGCAATCCCGCTGCCAATCACCCCATCTCTTTCAAATGGATTATGGAGGCCGTCGAAAAACGCGGCGCGAAGATCATTTGCGTTGATCCGCGCTTCACACAATCGGCGGCAAGGGCGGATCTTTACGCTCCTATTCGTTCTGGAACGGACATCGCTTTCCTCGGCGGCATGATTAAGTACATTATCGATAACAAACTTTATTTTTCCGAATATGTTAAACATTATACCAATGCTTCGTTTCTGGTCAATCCGGCCCTGAAACTTCCGGGTCAGAACAACGGCGTGTTTTCCGGTTTGAAAGACGGCAAGTACGAGAAAGACACCTGGTCTTATCAGACGGATGCTGAAGGCGTCGTTAAAAAGGATCCGACCTTGTCCGATCCCAATTGCGTTTTCCAGCTTTTGAAAAAACATTACTCCCGTTATACACCGGAACTTGTTTCCCGGATTACCGGAACGCCTCAAGAAAAACTCATCGAAGTATATAAACTTTACGCTTCCACCGGCAAGCCGAACAAGGCGGGCGTTGAACTTTACGCGATGGGCTGGACGCAGCATACTGTAGGCGTGCAAAATATCCGCACGATGGCGATTATTCAGCTTCTTCTGGGAAACATGGGAATCGCCGGCGGCGGTGTCGCGGCTATGCGAGGTGAATCCAACGTTCAGGGTTCCACCGACCAAGGTCTGCTGTTCCATATCTGGCCGGGCTATCTCGGCGCGCCGACCGCTTCCATGAAAACACTGGCGGAGTTTAACGATAAACGGACGCCGAAAACCAAAGAGGCGAAAGCCCTCAACTGGTGGAAGAATTTCCCGAAATACTCGGCAAGTTTCCTGCGTTCAATGTACGGTGCAAACGCGACCATCGAAGAAGCCTATCAGCTTATGCCCAAACTGGACGACGGCGGGAATTATTCCTGGCTGATGATTTTCGATCAGATGTACAAGGAAAAATTCACCGGCTTCTTTGCCTGGGGCATGAACCCGGCCTGTTCCGGCGCTCATTCCAACAAGGTACGACAGGGTTTAGGAAAGCTGGATTGGCTGGTCAACGTTAATCTTTTTGACAACGAGACTTGCTCCTTCTGGCGCGGTCCGGGAATGGATCCCGAAAAAATCAAGACGGAAGTCTTCATGCTGCCTTGCGCCGCTTCCATTGAAAAAGAAGGCAGCATCGCCAACTCCGGCCGTGTCCAGCAGTGGCGCTACAAGGCGATTAATCCGCCCGGCGAGGCCAAGCCGGACGGCGACATTATGAGTGAGATGTTGTTCAGAATTAAGGCTCTTTACGCCAAACACGGCGGGCCTTTAAGCCAGGCGATAGCCAAACTTACCTGGCCTTACGGCAAGAAAAAGGGCGATGAATTCCATTACGACCCGCGCTTAGTCGCCAGAGAACTCAACGGTGTCTTCCTTGAGGAGAAGACTTTGGAAAATCCGACCAAGAAGGGCGAATTCAAAACCTTCAAGAAAGGCGATGTGGTTCCGACCTTTGCCTGGCTGCAGGATGACGGATCCACCTCGTCCGGTTGCTGGATTTACTGCGGTTCTGTGAGCGACAAGAATATTCTGGGAATGCGTCGCGGACAGGCCGACGCGACGGGGTTGGGTCTTTATCCGGAATGGGCATGGGCTTGGCCGGTCAATCGCCGCATCCTTTACAACGGCGCTTCGGTCGATCCGGAAGGCAAGCCATGGGATCCGAGCCGCGCTGTTATTAAATGGGACGGCGAAAAATGGACGGGCGACGTTCCCGACGGTGCCGGCAATCCCGGTTCCGGCAGGCCGCCGTTTATTATGAAACCGGACGGCGTGGCCAGCCTTTACGGTCCCGGTCTGGCGGATGGTCCTTTCCCCGAGCACTACGAACCGTTGGAATGTCCGGTGGAAAAGAACCTCATGTCACCGCAGAAGAACAACCCCACCATCAAGCGTTTCGACAAGCCCGGCATTGGCTCTGATCTGGATGTGTATTCCGGAGTCGATAGCTGCGATCCAAGATTCCCGTTTGTAGGAACCACCTACCGTGTCAGTGAACACTGGCAGACAGGCGTTCTGACACGCTGGTGCCCGTGGCTGGCGGAAATGCAGCCGGGCATGTTCGTGGAAATGAGTGAGGAACTGGCTAAGCAAAGGGGCATTAAAAACGGCGATAAATGCGTTGTCAGCTCCGCGCGCGGCGAGGTTGAGTGTGCCGCAATCGTTACACCCCGATTCAAACCGGTTGTGGTTGACGGCAACGACATTCATCAGGTCGGTTTCCCCTGGCATTACGGCTGGATTACCACCAAAGACCGCAAGTACGACAAATCAGATAAGAAAGCGGAGGTGTTTACATTCGGCGATTCGGCAAATCTTTTAACGCCGACGATCGGTGATCCGAATACCATGATACCGGAGAGTAAAACCTTCATGGTCAACGTTGTGAAGAAGGGGGTGAAGTAAAATGACACAGAAAATCAAACTATACGATGCTTCGAAATGCACGGCCTGCCGTGGATGTCAGCTTGCCTGCAAGCAGTGGAACGGACTTCAGGCCGGTCAGACCCAACAGGAAGGCACCTATCAGAATCCGCCTTCTTTGCAGCCGAACACCTACATGATTATTCACTTTCAGGACTACGTCTCTCCCGAAGGCGACATCAAATGGCTTTTCCGCAAGGAAGCGTGCATGCACTGCACCAACGCGGGTTGCGTGACGGTTTGTCCCAGCGGGGCCTTGTACTACAACAAAGAGCTCGGCACCGTGGGCATGGACCGGGACAAATGTATCGGTTGCAAGGAATGCATGACCGCGTGTCCGTTTGAAGTTCCCAAATACGACAAGAAAACGGAAAAAGTTTACAAATGCGACATGTGCGAGTCCAGAATCACCAACAACATGACGCCCGCCTGCGTCAAGGCCTGTCCCACCGGCGCCCTGAGGTGGGTGGATAAGGAAGAAGCGGTGAAAATCGCCGAAGCCCGCGTCCAGAAACTTGGCGGCGATTCCCATATTTACGGTGATAAATTCGTGGGCGGAACCCACATGATGTACGTTCTGCCGGAGAAGACCGACGTTTACCAGGGTATCAAGAAAGATCCCAAGGTGTCTTTCGCGCTGACCGTGTGGAAGAGCTGGCTCAAGCCATTGAGTTTACTGGCAGCCGGCGGCGTGATCGGCGGGTCATTACTTCACTACTTCATCCATGGTCCGCACAAGCCTCACCCGGAACATTATGATCAAGACGACAAGAAGCAGGGAGGTGTGTAAAATGAAAAAGAAAATGGTTTTAGTTACCTCAAAATACGAGAGATTTGTACACTGGATGCTGGCCATTTCCTGCCTGCTGTTGTGTTACACCGGCTTGGGCATAATGTTCAAAGAGCTCAACTTTCTGGGCGTCATCTTCGGCGGCCTGCAAGGATTGGTCACCGTTCATGATATTATGGCCGTTGTCTTTGCCATATCGTTGGTTTTGGCCATCCTGATGTGGTGGAAAGAAGCCGGGCTGTTCACATTTCCTGAGGATTGGGAATGGATCAAAGCCGCGGGCGGTTATCTGTGGCATCTGGATCACGTTCCTGAGACCGGCAAATACAATCCCGGGCAGAAGATGTTTTTCCTGACCGTCGCTTTGTGCGGTTTAATGATGGTCGGCACAGGGTTTTTCATGTGGTATCCGACGATTCTGCCGGCAGCCCTCATGAACTGGGTTTATGTGCTGCATGTTTTGGGCTTTGTGGTGATCTTCGCGTTCTTCTTTGTTCATCTGTATCTGGGCACCATCGGCAATCCCGGTTCCGTATCGGCGATGCTGAGTGGGAAGATGGAGTTGCCTGTATTGAGAATGCTGCATCCGAAATGGGTTAAAGAGATGGAGCATGAAGGCAAACTTGTCGTCATAGAAGAAGATAAGTAAAAGAGATAAAATAATATATCAGAAAGGGGCTTGGAGATGAAACATTTCCAAGCCCCCTTTTGTTTGGTCAAGCTGTATCCCGATCACTGTTCTTTTTTCAATAAAAGGAAAATACCGGATAGCATTAAATAAGCCAGGGCCAGCATGTAATGTGCGCCGGTGGTTACGTGCCAGGGAAGATATAATTCGCCCGTCGGCATGACCGAATGGATAATGCCGAATAAAGTTAATACGGCGCAAACCGCCGTGCACAAAGCCGCCTTTCGCGTGTTGTGATCAATCAGAAAGGCCAGCATGCTTCCCCATAAAAGCCCCGTTAAAATGAAGCCGTTACTCAACATGGTCAGCGATTGAAGCATGATTTGCAGTCGGGTTGTTAATTGATCCGGCGTCATGCCCATTTCGCCCGTAAACTGGTTCATGATAATCAGGACAAGGCTTGCCACGACGGGAAGAATGCTCAGGCTCACCGCCGGAGAATGGGCGGAAGGGGTATCTTTGTAGGCCTGCCGCATGATCTCAAAACCGATGAAGATGAAAATCGGCGCGATGACGGCGCGCGGGATGAGGCTGACAAAAAGAGAAAGCAACCCGATAACGGAACAGACGCCGATTAATATTCCGGTCAGCAAGGTGTACCACCAGGTCGCGCCCATTTTTTTATATGCCGGATGCCCGATGTAGGGCGTTGTTTGCGCTACACCGCCGAAAAAGGAAGCAATCAGCGATGTGAAGGCTTCCGTAAGCAGAATGTCTCTGGTGCGGTAATCGTCTCCGGCGAGTCGGGCGCTTTCGGTATTGTTGATGCCGCCGATGATGGTGAGAATGCCGAAGGGAATGGCGATGGTCAGATACTGGATGCTAGCCGGAATATTTTTAAGAAATTCAATGGAAAAGACGGGTAGCGCAAAACGCATTTCCAGCGCCGGGGCGGTAAACTCGGGCAGATAGCCTCCATATCCCAAAGCGAAATGAATCCCCGTACCCGCGATGACGGCAACGAGAACAGCCGGCAGTCGCCCGGGCAGTTGGAGCCTGCTCATTAATGCCGTGAAAATCAACCCCAGGGCAACCATGCCGACAACGGCCTCGCTGAATAGTTCAAGCAAAGGCAGAAATCCAAGAAGCAGAAGACCGATTCCGGCCAGCGGTCCCAGAAGCCCCGCCGTGGGAATAACCCGCTGAACCCATCCGCCGAAAAAAGAGATGATTATCTTCACCGTGCCGATCATGAATAAAGTGGCCATCCCGATATGCCAGGTCATATGAGGGTCGCGGGTGGCGATATAAGCGGGACCCATCACGGCGTAGGCAATGCCGATGGTCGAAGGGGTATCGATGCCCAGAGGCATTGCTGTGACATCGGTTCGGCCTGTTTTTTTGCGCAGGCGCAGCGCGAGCCAGGTATAAACCAGATCGCCGATGCAGATTCCGACGGCAGTGCCGGGTATCATGCGGGTCAGAATGAGGTCTGCGGGATAATTGAACGTGAAGACCAGTATCGCGCTGAAAAAGATCAGCGTCCCGACATTGTCGAGAAACAGGGCAAGAAAAGCGGTTGCTTCCCCCCAGAAATTTTGTTGTTGCGATCCGTGTTCTGTATTCATTGAAATATCCTATGTCATCCGATTTATTTTTGAGCTGATCAACAAAACACAAAACTTGTTGCGTGCCCGCCACCATTTGCGCCTTATGTATCTTCCGACAGCTGCTATTGAAATGCGCCTTAAGAAAACGAAGATTTATTATCATAATTATTGTATATTCCCTATAAAGTGCAAATAAAAAATCAATTAAATTTACGGGAGGTTTTGAGATGGCTAAAAAATCTTTTCCGCTTTCCAAGGTTTATACCCTGCTGGAGTCGGGTCCCGTCATTCTGATAACAACGGCGAAAAGGCACCCAGAACGTGATGCCGATGTCCTGGCACATGATGATGGAGTTCGAGCCTCCGCTGGTGGGTTTGATTGTCGGCGATCAGAATTACTCTTTCGGTCTGCTGAAGGCAACCAAAGAATGCGTCATCAGTATTCCAACGGTGAAAATTGCTGATAAGGTCGTTGCCTGTGGTAAAATCCACGGTGCGAAAGTAAACAAGTTTGAAAAATTCGGCCTTACACCTCAGCCCGCGTCAATCATCGGCGCGCCGCTCATTGGCGAATGTTACGCGAATTTTGAGTGCCGCGTGGTGGATACAACGATGGTCTCGAAGTATGGCTTGTTTGTGGTCGAAGTGATCAAGGCCTGGATTAATCCGGCGGTGAAAAATCCGCAAACCATTCATCATCTGGGCAAAGAAGATTTTATGGTTGCCGGCAAAAG
>JASEHT010000239.1 GCA_030018675.1 Smithella sp. | reverse complement strand
GCGGATGGTATCGCTATCCTCCGATTCAATCGTCAGCCATTGATCCAGATTCTGTCCGGCATCCAGCACGACTATCGCCGTCATCAGTTTCGTAATAGACGCGATGGGCAATACAGCGTCCGAGTTTTTTGCTACCAGATATTCTCCGGTTTGCTGATCCTCCACCAGAGCGGCGGAAGAACGTAAAACAAGATCCATGGAATGATTCTGGTTTTGAACGGCTGAATACTTACGAGGAGAAGGCTGATGCTTTGAAGATTTTGAAAAACCCGCCGTCACCGGCAGCAACAACAGACAAACACTCAAAAAACTGACAAGCAACGCTTTGTTATATTTATTCTTCACCACTGCTCCATGTTAATGAATAATCGATTTTTCAAAACATTGCTGAAGTTTTCCGCTTCACCCGACTGTTTGTTCTCATGGGCGTAACAAACTTCAGTATTTATTAGATGAATCGCATAAAATCAGAAATTAGTCAATTATTTGCGTGCAAATACAAATGCGATACAAATCATTTTTATCCGGACCGGCAGAGAACATTACATACCGGGAACTTTTATTCCCTGCATTTTGACTCCGGCAGCAATGGTTTTCAAAAAAGTGGACCGCAGCACGTCGCTCATCAAAGCTTTTTTAACCGGAGGAAGTCTTAGGAAGCCGCCGACGATATTACGCATCACCTGATGCGTGATGCTTTCCGGATGATCAAATAACTGATTTTGCAGGTTCCCTTTTTCCAGGCATTGCAGGATCAGTTTTTCAAAACTGTTTTCCGGATGCAGCACACGTTTTTCCCTTTTAAAAAGATGAAGCGCGTTCGCCTTCGTGCACTGCAACACACAGACGCCGCATCCCAGACAACGCTCCGGATCAATGTTTGCTTTTTTCTTAATTCTGGAAACGGGATCCTGCACCGGCAACATTGCAATCGCGCCGATCGGACACGCCTTGGCGCACTTTCCGCAACCGTTGCATTGGTCATCGGTCACCTGAGCAATAAAATTCGACGTCACCAGCAATCCGTTGTAGCCGAACCGGCTGATGCCTAAAAAAACATTGCAGCAGCAGGAACAGCAGGAGCAAATCGCCGTGATATTATTTTTGACGTTATCGGCGCTGAGTACCAGCCCGGATTCGCGGGAACGCGCCAGATGTTCGAGCATCTGGGTTTTGGATATTTCTCGGGCCAGATGATTGCGGATCAGAAAATCAGCGCCCATATCAAACGAGGCGCAGCTCTCCAAAGGGTTGTCGCATTTCTTTTCATCAAGATGATGTTTTTCGTGACGGCAGGAGCAAAGTCCGATGCCGAAGCGGCTTGAACTTTCCACGAAATGAGAAGCCTTCTCGAAGTCCAGTACCTCTACAAAATCTTCTTCCGCCACCGTTCCCTCGTGCGGCAAGGCTCTCAGGACGGACACCTTGTCCCCCTCTGCGCAATTGGCCGCCATAAATGAATTTTCCCCGAACATATAACCGGTAAAAAGCCTGGCCCATTCCTTTGTATTGAGGTGCCCGCCCGTGCGCATCATGGTGAACTCGAAAATACCGATGACCATGGGTGATATCATGTAAAAATAATTGCCTTGGATTTCGACATCGATGATCAGGCCTTTCGCGCAAAGTCCGTCGAGAAGCCTTTGCAGTTTTGTTTCTTCAATTTTAGTGATTTTTTGAATCCGCTTGCGGTTGGATAAACGGTAAGGCATCCGGACAATTAAATCCGCTTCTTCCACCGTGTAGAGTTCTTTTAAAATCGCGTGAAAATTTTCATTCCACGGCACCCTCACGGTCAGTCCGTCAACCTTTTTACCGAGTTCACGGTAGAGAGCTTCTTTCCCGACCAGATGACCCATAATCTTCCCCGTTTTTTATTGTATCATGACGAAACAACTCCAAAGAAAAAGCGGCTCCCTGCTTGCGAGGAACACCGCCCTTCTTGCCTCATATTCCTGTCGTGTCCGTAAAAATAATTTTCATATTAAAATCTTTACCGGCGCCTTTGCTGGGGCCATGCTCCTTTCATATCTTCACGATCCTGCTCTGCTTCCTCTTCGGTCTTTTTCAGATCCTCCCTGGCCTGGTCTGACTTATCCTTCGACTGCTTCTGCTTTTCCTGCTGTAAACGCTTTTTGGCCTGCTGCGGTGTTTCGCGGACCTCCTGCTTCCGGGGCGGCGGCTTCACGCCCTGAGTCTTTTGCTCAACCTGCCGGGGGAGCTGTTGTCCCGGCTGAGTTCTCTGCTCAAACTGTCCAGTCGGCCGTTCTACCCTTTGCGGTGGCACAGACTGCTTAACCTGCGGGCGCTCCACACGCGTTGGTTCGCGTTTGTCCCATTGAGGTCTTTGCTCTGTTTTTTGAGGAGGCTGCGTTCCCCATACCGGTTTCTGTTGCGCCGGCTGAGGCGGCTTTTGCTCCATCTGCGGACGTCTATCTGCCTGTGGAGATGTTGTCTTCGCCGGTTGTCGAGGTTTTTTCAAACCATAATAAGAATCGGGATGTGAAATATTGTGATTCCTCTTTAAACTTTCACGATGTTTCCGGAACTCCGACCCTGGGATTCTGTACTGCGGTCGGGTCGAACGAATATCAGCAGCGGTGATGCGTCGTCCTTTCTCCTGCCAGGTATGATGACGGAAACGTTTTCCCCCGCTCCAGAACACAACGTCCACATACGGGCCGACAGGCTCATACGTAAAATAGTCATAATAAAAAGATACAAAAATCGGAGGCGAATAGTACATCGGCTGCCCGTAAACAATGGGAACATCCGCATATTCATAATAATCATCGTATCCATCGTAGTAACCGTAGCCGCCTGTGGTTTCGTACGTCGATGTGGTACCGACCGGCACGGGCACGGGGATACAAGCGTAAACAGCGAAAACGAAAAAACTCAACAAAAATGCCTGTAATATTTTTCTCATGGATCATCCTCCTTATAAAGGGATCTCTCTTAGAGCGTATGGATATTTTATACATGCTTATTGGATTAAAATCATTAATTTTTTGATCACCGGTTAAACATGCGATAACATTATGCATATTGAATTTGAAGCGAGGGAAGACATTACGCGCCCGGTAGTTATGCGGTTGTTTTCACAAGACGCCTGATTCTACGATAGGCTGATCTGACGGCCAGGCGTCGTTTCGTCCCTTCCGGAAGCACAAAATTCACAAAGCGAAAAAAAGCGTTCAGAAGCGGGGGCGAAACTTTGTACGCCACGCGCAACAGCGAGAAGCAATAAAAATTCGTGCGGATCAGTTGATTCGGGAAAAATTCAAAATCGGGATTTTCCATTTTTTCAAACTCCGGCTTCAACTCACGATACAAGGCGCGCATCTCCCCGCTTAATCCGCGTACCGGTATCGTGAAAGGCACATTCAGCATCCAGTAGAAATACAAAGACACGGCGCCCGTCAGTTTTCGTTCCATCAAACGCATATGTTCCGGCGGCAAATTCTGATGGCGAATCTCCGCGAGAGATCCGCCAAGCCGCCTTAATACGAGTTCCATGTCCTGCCGGTGGCTGTAACAATTCAAGG
>JASEHT010000238.1 GCA_030018675.1 Smithella sp. | reverse complement strand
AGATTCTTTTCCGGTAATCCACCGCAACAGATATAAAACAAATGAAACAAAATAGACAAAAGTCACCCCGCTTAAAATCATCGTGTGGCTCATGCTTTTAACTCCTCGTTGATTTGCCTGTACAAATAATCGATTTTCTTCTGCAGGTGCCGGTCATTCCGGTTGCTCCAGCCGGCAATGCTGATTCTGATTTTTTCCCCTTCTTGTTCCAGCCGCACCCGGAACTGTTGGTGCGACACAAAGAAGACGATGATCAAACCGGCAACCATGAGTAATCCTCCCAGCGCGACAAGAGGAACGCCGGGATCGCGGACGATGTGCAAACCGGTGTAATAGATTTGTTCGACCCGATCGATGGAGAATACAAAGGGCGTAAAAAGACCTGGATTAAACAAAGGCGCTTCCGTATAGAGGTTGGGATTCACGGCCAGGATATGGTCAATTTGCTGAAAAACCCAGAAATGGACATCTTTTTGAGGTGAAATTATTCTCAATTTTGCGGCGGGGCCCAACTGCCTAATGTTTTCTTCAACACGCATGACAAAGCCCCGGGCTTTGCCGTCCATCAAGTCAAAGGTGTCTCCGGCAACAAGCGCCATCGAGCCGCCCTTCTTCCCTGCCGCCGTGTACGTGACGATTGCCTTGATTTCCGGAACAACACCGTAACTGGACTGGTAGAAACGGACCTTGTTGAAAGTCAGAGGATGATTGACGAGCAGTGCCCCTTGTTTTTCAACTTTTCCGTTTTTTACAAAGCTTAAATCCGAACGATATGTTTTCGGAGTTCCGTCTTCGTAAAATTCGACGATGAATTTATCGCAGCGGACTGAAAAATCAAGGTGTTGTATTTTATTGTCCTTCGAAAGATTAGCCAAATTGACGGTTTCGCCTTCTTTAATATTGATATCGACCGCAAAACCAAAGATCGATCCGATAATCGCACCTGCAATCATCAATAAAATGCTCAGGTGAACGATGTAAACACCGAAGACAGAGAAACGCCCCTTTTCCGCATAAAGAATGGATCCGCTTTCCGTATCAGCTGCTTTGCTGGATCGATATTGTTTTTTTAGGATTGATTTTATGATCAGTTTTATCTCGCTGATTTCTTTTGCTTCAGTCGTGATCAAACGTGGAGGAAGATGATCAAAGCTGCCGGTCGGTTCAGGAAAAGGCGGAGATTTGTATTGCTTCCATAATCTGGGGAAACGATTGATTGAACAGATGATCAGGTTAAGCGACAGAAGGATCGTCAGGAAATAGAATAGCGGCGAATGATAAAGATCGGATAACTGAAAAAAAAGAAAAACTTTAGCCGCTGCCGGTGAAAGCTGTCCGGCAAATGTTTGAAATACCTCACGTGAAGGTAAGAATGTGGCCGCAGTGAAGACAAGGACAATGAACATGAGAAGGATAATTGTCAGTTTCACTGAAGAAAAAAATGACCACAGGGCGTTATTTTTCAGCAATTACTTAACATACTCCTGCACGTGTTAATAGTTGATGAAACCTACCATATACTTCATTTCAGATTTGATGCGACGTCTTTTCCGAAACGAATACAGTTGTCAACGGCTTCGATATTCGGATTCCATTTTTCCTTTATCCCGTCATTCAATAGTTGAAATCCACTCTCTTCGAGTATATTTGATATAATCTTGACTGCCTCGCCGCTCCAACCATAACATCCGAATGCCGCCGCCTTCTTGTTCATAAATTTCAAGCCCTTCATCTCTTCCAGGATAGCGGCCACAGCGGAAAGAATACCTTTGTTGATAGTAGGAGAACCTATCAACACTGCCTTAGATTTGAAGATCTCCGTAATGAGATCGTTTTTATCTGACCTGGCGATGTTAAATAATTTTACGTTAACCGTTTGATCCTCTTGGGTGATTCCTTTGGCAATGGCTTCGGCCATGCGCCTTGTTCCATCCCACATGCTATCATAGGCAATCGTAATTTGATTTTCGGCATAGCTGTTCGCCCATTGGAGATATTTTTCAGCAATCTGCAGCGGGTCTTTTCTCCATATCACGCCATGACTCGGACAAATCATGTCCACCGGTACTTTCAACGCGAGAACTTCCTGGATTTTCTTATCAACAAAAGCGCTGAACGGTGTCAGGATGTTGGCATAGTATTTAATGGCTTCCTGAAACAACTCTGCCTGATCCACCAGATCATTATACATCAGTTCGGACGCAATATGCTGCCCGAAGGCGTCATTGCTGAAAAGGATGTTATCTTTCGTCAGGTATGACATCATGCTGTCCGGCCAGTGCAGCATCTGCGCTTCAATAAAGATAAGTTCTTTTGATCCGAGACTGAGCTTATCCCCTGTCTTCACAACATGAAAGTTCCAGTCCTGATGATAATGACCTTTGAGCGAGTTCACGCCATTTTTAGTACAATATATCGGGGTATCGGGAATATGGCGCATGAGTTCAGGCAGTGCGCCGCTGTGGTCCGATTCGGCATGATTGGCAATGACGAAATCAATCTTTTCCGGAGGGATATCTTTTTTCAGATTTTCCACAAACTCACCGGAAAACTTTCCCCATACGGTATCAATCAAGGCCGTTTTTTCATCTTTGACCAGATAAGAATTATAGCTTGAGCCGCGATGCGTTGAATATTCTTCACCATGGAATTTTCGCAGTTCCCAGTCAATCTTGCCGACCCAGGTAATATTTTCTTTTATTTTAAAACCCATTATCATGCCCCCATCATCATTTAAATTATTGTTTTTTTAACAAACGATTAGAGCCTTCATCTTCCTATTCTCCATTCTTGATTTATTTAATCATCACCAGCAGCATTTTATAACGGGTTACAGCTTTGAGAGCATGCGGCTTGTTGGCCGGCATAATAATCATTTCTCCTTCTTTGACCGAATAGGGTTTCCCTTCAATGCGAATTTCTGCCTCGCCTTCCAGCAAATAAACCGCCGCATCAAAAGGCGCCACGTGCTCACTGAGACCCTCTCCTTTATCGAAAGCAAAGACAGTCATCGTTCCGGATGGTTTTTTTATGAGTTCCCGGCTGACTACGGAGTGATCCTGATATTCAGCTAAGGACTTAATCTTCAACACATCTATTCTATCACCTGTAAGAGTAAAGTTCTCAGTCATGTCATTTTCCTTTGCCTAATGTTTCTCCCTTGCGTTAATTTGTTTGGGCTGTTTTGTATCGTTAAGTCTCTCATTGACCGCTACTTGGCCAGGTAGTAATAGCGGTTCAAATCGAACAGTCCCCCATTTACTGGTTCATCCTCATAAAATCGGTTTTGAAACCAGTCATACGCATCCCAGAGCCGGTCCTCCGCGCGATTAACACCGTATTTGGCCAGTCGCTCAAAAGCTTGCGGGCTTTTATCGAAATGGGCCAGAATATCTAAAAAGTCGGGCAGGTCCTCTTCGCGGACATCAAAAAAATAGTTGGGATAAGATCCGATGAGGCCATAAATAAAATCGGCGCTGTTCCTGGACATATCCAGAGCAGCTTTTTCACCGAACAAATGGGTCACATTGCTGTGCCATTGATTGATCACGATGGAAATGGCCAGATCTTTTC
>JASEHT010000237.1 GCA_030018675.1 Smithella sp. | reverse complement strand
ATCGGCATCAAGACTCCCACGGGAACCAGTCTCGCCATGGCCGCGGTCAATTTCCCGTCCGTTGTGTCTTCCCCGGCGATCGGTCTAGTTTTTGGAGGTCTTTCGGGATTTCTTGAAACTCAATTAGCTGCGTTGGAAACCAATAGCATGGGGAAAATAATTTCCGCCCCTAAAATTGTAACCATGGAAGGTATCAAGGCCGTTATCAAACAGGGTGAAGAAGTCCCTTATACCACCCCCGCTTCCGGCACGTCGCCGGCAACGGTTTCTTTTAAAGAGGCGCTGTTGAAACTGGAAGTAACGCCCAAACTGACCCCCGATGGGAGAATTTCCATGGATATTACGGCCAGCAATGATTATCCTGATTGGAGCAAGGCGGCTCAAAACCCGGAAAACAATCCTCCGATTGTGAAGAATGAAGTTCAATCGAAGGTCGTCATCAACGATGGCGATACGGTTGTGGTCGGAGGGATTGTGAAATCGACAGATTCCAAAGGTGTAAGCGGCTGGCCATGGCTGCAGAAAATACCGGTTTTGGGCTGGTTATTTAAAACCGAAAATACAAGTAGAGACAGAAGACAGCTTCTGATTTTTGTAACGCCGAAGATATTGCACAGTGATTATATCGATGACGGTTCTTACACAACAACGAATCCATAATTCGTGCATTTTATTGTCATTGAGTTTTTAAGCAAGCTCCTTTTCCAGATTCGGGAATGATTTAAGAACATGAATTTAAATATAAAAAGACAGCTTTTTTTCTTTGTTTGCGCATTAGCGTTTCTTGTTGTGTCCTGCACGAATACGCCCTGGCACAGAGAGCAATCGGAAGTTTTTTTGAATAAGGGCATTTCATTTTTGGAACTCGGCAATTACAACAACGCCATTCGGGAATTGCTGGAAGCGGAAAAATATCATTCCCGCAATCCCAAGATTCAATATTACCTGGGCATGGCCTACCACGGCAAAGGAATGGAATCCGAGGCCATAGAGAAATTTAAGAAAGCGATATCCCTCGATAAGAAATATTCAGAAGCGCATAATTATCTGGGCAAGCTGTATATGGACAATGAACGTTGGGACGAGGCGATCGATCAATTTGAAAAGGCTCTTGAAAATTATTTGTACGATACGCCATCTTACGCCCTCTATAACATGGGTTGGGCTTATTATTCCAAGAAGGATTACAACAGGGCTTTGGTTCAATATCGTGAAGTGATTCGTTCGGATCCTCAGACCCGCCTGATGCCGCAGATCATGAAGAACATAGGCCTGCTTTATTATGATCAGAATAATCTGGTCGAGGCCGCCCATCATTTTGAAAAATCGGTGGAAATGGATTCGTCACTTTTCGATGCCTATTTTCTCTTGGGACAGACCTACTTAAAAATGAACGAGTCCGGCAAAGCCCGGTCGGCATTTCAAAAAGTTCTTGATTTGGCGCCCGAATCTACATTCGGTCGGCGGGCAAGAAATTATCTGCAAAACATACGATAAATAACCGTAAATTTATCATTTCATCAATCCTTGACACGCCATATCTGCTGTGTTACGTAGCCCCGAACCGGTAAACATTTATCAAGCAGCCTTGTGACTATGGAAATGAATTCTTTTGAAAAAGAACGCTCAGATTTTCTTCGTGTGATTCAAGAGCTTTTTCAGGAAAACAAACTGGATCAAGCATTGCATCTGGCTGAAGAGAGGTTACGTCAATATCCCGCCGATGCCGACACCCGGGCGATTCATTGCGAATTGCTTGCCGGCCTAGGCAGAATCAACGACATGCGAAAAGCGCTGAGTGGGCTGGATCAAATCATTGCCGATCTTAATCAGGTTTATGAACGAGCGGGTGATGCATGCCGCGACAAAGGTTTTCATCAGGAAGCCGCAGTCTGTTATGAAAAATTTCTGTCCCTGCGGCCTGATGCGGAAAAAGCCGGTGAAATTATCGGCAAGATGGCATTTCTCGAACAGCAGGATGATCCTCGCGTGGACATTGGGGATGTCGATCAGGAGAATGTTCATCAGCAGAACTTTTTCACCGTGACCATGGCCCAGATGTATATTGAGCAGGGACATCTTCAGGATGCCGAAACCATTCTTGAAGAAATCATCAACCAAGAGCCGGGCAACGCACAGGCGCTGGCCTTACTCGACAAACTGAGAAGTTCGTCATTACCGGAAGATGAAAAAAACTCCCGGGCTGACCAAGTGATCAGCATCCTTTCCGCGTGGCTGAAAAATATTGAAAGGTTAAGGGTTCATGACGCGGAAAAATAGAAATTTCTCTCTCAGAACAGCCGGGCTTCAAAAAACTCTCACCGTGCGAAAAATCGATAGCGTAATCATTTTCAACATGAAAAATATCCGCTACCTGTGCGGTTTTACCGGCAGCGAAGGGATTTTGTTAATCGGTTCTGGAAGACCGGTGTTGTTCATTGACGGGCGCTACACGACTCAGGCGGACATGGAAATCCAAGGGGTTAAAATCATGGAATGTGCCGACAAGGTTGAAGCGGTTGCCCTGGAAATCCATAAGAAAAAATATAAAAGGGTCGGTTTTGAAGCCGATGCCCTTTCGCACAGTCGATACAGACAATTGCACAGCCGTCTCTCCCGAGTTAAACTGATTACCTTGACCGATGAATTGAGAATGCTCCGGGCCCTGAAAGATGAAAATGAAATAGCGCTGATGAAGAAAGCCGCAGAGATTTCTTCATCGGCCGTCCGGTCGCTTATCCGCAGGGTCAAGCCCGGCTGGACCGAAAAAGAATTGGCGTGGCAGTTGGAGGTGGAAGCCCGCAAATTAGGAGCAGATGAATTATCCTTCCCACCCATCGTTGCCTCCGGCGAAAATTCCGCTCTGCCTCACGCCGGACTCACCGACAGAAAAATAAAAAAAGGCGACTTCGTCGTCATTGATTTCGGCGTAATGTATCAAGGGTATTGTTCAGATGAGACCTGCACAATCGCATTTGGAAAATTGACAGACAGGCAAAAAAATGCTTATCAGCTTGTCAAAGAAGCGCACGACCGCGCGCTGGAAGCTGTTGCGGCCGGGATTCCCGCTTCTGAAGTAGACAGCAAAGCGCGGGCTGTTTTCGGAAAAAAATCCGCTCGTTATTTTACCCACGGCACGGGACACGGCCTCGGATTGGAGGTGCATGAAGCGCCGCGTCTGTCGCCGATTTCCGGTGATGTATTGGAGCCGCGGATGGTTTTTACCATAGAGCCCGGATTGTACATCCCCGGTCTCTGGGGTATCAGAATAGAAGATACCGTGTTGCTCAAAAAAAATAGTTGCGAAAAGCTCACAAAAATGGATAAAAAACTAATAATCATAGAATAAAGAAAGAGGTCATTCTATCATGAAAGATTTTCCGGAAGATATCATATACAGTTGCGAACACATTTGGGTGAAGGTTGACGGAAATATGGCCACGATAGGAATTACCGATTACGCCCAGGAAAGATTGGGAGATATTCTCTCCATCGAGTTTATCGAAACCGACACGTATGTCGAGCGCGACGAGACATTCGGCTCCATTGAATCTGTCAAAGAAGTCGTTGATTTGATTTCGCCTGTTAGC
>JASEHT010000236.1 GCA_030018675.1 Smithella sp. | reverse complement strand
AAGGAAATTTAATCCTCATATTATTTCTCTTCTATCCTTATATCGGAAAATTAAAACATTGGATGATGAAAAATCCTTAAATGCTTAATTTTTCGCATGTTCATCTTTTCATTTTGAAACTTTGCTTCTGTAGTCCACAAGATTGTGGAGAACGCTGTTGATAGCCCTGTTAATAATCTTCATAAGTGCGCAATTATTACGAATTTACACCACAGTGCACAAAGTTTATGCAAATAAAATACACAATAAAATCAATAGCATGAGATAGTACCCCTTGGGACGTTACCGGCGCAGTCATCCTTTAGAAGTTTAATAAACATATCCCTCACCCGATAGAGGGATATGATCGTCACAGAACGTTCAGATAATTAGATTTTTTGCCCTTGGAAATTATAACCGGCCATTGTGAGGGGTGCAGTTTTTACCTGAATATTTGCGCATGAATATTTTCTCACACAACAAAATGACGATGAGAAAGGCGGGTTTAAAAAGGAGCGTCTTTTGCTTCAATGTCCACTTCGAAAGTATTCAGAAAGATGCTGATCATCATGTAGCAACCCGCCGCGATGGTCAGTTCCACCAGTTGCTCATGGGGAAAATGTCGGCTGATGGCGGCAAATGTTTCATCGCTGACCTTCCGATTCAGAACAAATTCTTCGGTAAATAGCAGGACAAGACGTTCGATTTCGGAAAACACAGGCGCTGTTGAGCCAATGTCCAGTGCTCTGATTTTATCGTCCGGCATGCCCACCTTTCTGCATAATTTAAAATGCTGATGGACTTCATATTGTGAATTGCACAAAATTCCGGCGCGGGTGATGACCATTTCTCTCAGAATCGGATCGAGTTTTCCCTGGGTCAGCACGGCTGCCGGCAAACCGATAAACTGACGCGCTATGCCGATGGGCGCGTGCGTAATCATTTTGAAAATATTCAGATTAAAAGGAGCCTCTCCCTGCAAAGCCTTTTTTTCGGTGTCTTCCGGTCCCGGTTGAAAATACGGTATGCGTGCCATAATGAATCCTCCATTGATAGGGAAAAATTTTCATAACTTGTCGAAAGCAATAATGATGTTATACTGGCGAAAGCCGGTCATGGTACCCCTATGGTTCCCGTCAGGGTGTATCCAGTATTTTCAATAACTTCCTGGAATCAGGCGTTCGCCAAACTCACAAACCGAGAAATTATGCGAGGATATTCTTTACTTCCCCGGTTTTTTGGCGAAATGCTGCTTCATTCCTTTAAGCACGGTCACGCACCTCTTCATTTCCCTGAAAGCGGGAAGACCCGCGTTTTCCGCCTGGGCTCTCAAATGTGCGGCGAAGTCTTTTCTTCCTTCAATCCATAAGACAACAGGTTTTTCGTGCTTTCTGATTAAATCACCCAGTTCATTAAAAAATTCCTGTTTGATCAGCGGCGTGGCATAAGCGTGAAAGATGATCGAATCAACAGACCGGTCATTGAAAACCGCGGTCAGAGAACGATGAAAGACTTTTTCAAAGCCGTGCTGTTCAATGGCTATCCAGAGATCAAGAGGATGATCGGGTTTGTTCCACGCCGGAAAAAGCTCCGCGATGGAGGCCAGCGTTTTATCGGAAAGCTTTGCCAATTCCAAACCGCAATCGTCCATCAAATCGGTGGTGATGGTACCTGCGCCGCCGGAGAAGGTGAGAACGGCTGTTCCTTTTCCCGGGTGGCAGGGCATTTTTTTGGAAAATGCCCTGGCGATATCTGTAAGCTCCGCCGGATCGAACACTTCAATAATTCCCGCCTGCCTGAAAGCGCCGCGGGCGATATTGTAATTTCCGGAAAGGCTGGCCGTGTGACTCTGGGCCGCTTTGGCGCCCTGAACGCTGCGTCCGCCCATCAAAACAATGACGGGTTTATTTGTCTTCTTCGCCAGATTTAAAAATTTTCTGCCGTCCACGAGCGATTCGAGATAACAGGCGATGACTTCCGTTTCCTTATCCTTGATCATGTATTCCAGAAGATCATTTTCGTTGATGTCGCATTTGTTGCCGATGGAGCAGGCCTTGCTCACACCCATCACGCCTTCCTGCAGGGCGTGCAGCAGAAAACCGGCCGAGAGCATTCCGCTTTGCACAATCAGACCGACGTTGCCGCCTCTTAGCACATCCGGCCAGACCGCGGAGTGAATGAAAGAAAAGACATGGGTTTTGTTGGCATCAATAAAACCCATGCAGTTGGGACCCCATAAACGGATGCCGGCTTTCGCGGCGTTTTCCAAAGCCCGTTTTTGAAGTTTTCTGCCTTCCTCTCCTGCTTCATTGAATCCGCCGGATTCAATAATGATACCTTTGGCGCCTTTTTTGGCGCATTCGTCAACCGTCTGCGGCAATTCTCTCGCCGGAATAAAATAGATGGCCAAGTCAATATTGTCGGGAATGGAAGCCACATCGGGATAACAGGAGAGGCCTAAAATTTCCTTGTAGTTTTTATTGACGGGATAAATCTTTCCTTTGAAACCGGACGTGACATTTTTAAGGATGTGATAACCGCCTTTATTTTCATTACTTGACGCGCCGATAATCGCGACACTTTTCGGATTAAAAAAACAATCTAACATCAGTTTATGTCCTCCATTGTCATTTCGACCGAAGGGAGAAATCTTTGCTCTGAGTATAAAGAGAAATTCTAAGATTCCTCACCCGCAAGCGGGATTCGGAATGACATGTTTTACGTTATTTCAAGACCACCAGCGCATCGACGGCGACGGGCTTGTCTCCACAGATAATCAGCGGATTGATATCAATCTCCGCGATGGCATCATACTTGACGCCCAACTCTCCCACTCCCACCAAAGCCTTGGCCAGCGCTTGACGATCTACCGCCGGACTGCCGCGAAATTCCCCGAGCAGTTTTTTTGTTTTGATTTCATCAATCATTTCCAGCGCGTCATCATTCGTCAGCGGCGCCACGCGGAACGTCACATCTTTCAGCGCTTCCGTGAAGATGCCGCCGAGACCGAACATTACACAGGGGCCGAAGCTCGGATCACGCGTCAGTCCGATAACGAACTCGCGATTTCCGCGCACCATTTTCTCAACCAGAATGCCGTCCAAATTTTTTGCCTTGCCCATCAGTTCGTCAAAAACCTGAGCAACCTGTTCAGAGCCGCTGATATTCAGCGCCACCATTCCCGCTTCCGTTTTATGGGAAAGATCAGCGGAGCAGCCCTTCATCACAACGGGATAGCCCATGGTTTCGGCGGCCTTAACCGCTTCGTCTTTATTTCGGGCAAGTTCCGCTGCCGCGACAAAAACGCCCGCCGATTCGATCACCAGCCGCGATTCGTATTCCGAAAGCGTCTTTCGCCCCTCTTTTACAGCGTTTTTAATTACATCCAACATTATAATCTCCTCATAAATTGCCTCCAAGTGATTAGTTTTTTTAGGCGGAGTTGTCAAGGAAGAGTTTCATTGTAACGGTTTGTTGAAATACAAGCATGAATGCTGTCGCAATCAGATATGTCATTCCTCTTCGTCCCGATGTAGCGGGACGAAGAGGAATCTTGAACACTTTAATAATCAGACTTCTCATCCCGATTCATCAGGATTCGGAATGACATGCTCTGGTATTGTGATACAGTCCCTGTGCCGGAGTGACAGGCAGCTGCCGTCACGTAACGAGCTGATG
>JASEHT010000235.1 GCA_030018675.1 Smithella sp. | reverse complement strand
CTTTGAATTTTGTCGCATAAAGCAGGGCATCAAGAACAGAGTTATGCAATTTGATAAATCCCTTTTTTACTTGATAAATTTATACCATTGGCTTAGCACTTCCTCTACCGGTTTGCCGCGAATGTTGTATTCTTTAGTTAATGGAAAATCATCAGGCCAATAAGTAAACGGATAGATTCCTATGATATAAGAAATTTCCGCAACATTTTTCATTATCGCTTCAAATCCCATTGCCTGCTCTTCCAGATCAAGTTTATATTTGTCAGAATAAGGTTCCCAAAGGGCGGTTGCCGCATCATCAACTCCCGCTTTGCCTGTCAATCCTCCGTCAATGCTCGGATAAGCAACCTGTTGAAGAATAATCGGTTTCCCGTATTTTTCGTATAACGGTTTTAATCTTAAATCAAAAATTCTTTTAACATTGGCATTTAATTCTTCCTGCGTTGGATTGTTTTTATCAGTAAGCCCAACCCACCAGTTGATGCTAATGAAATCAGCTTGTTCCATAAACGGCATACTATTTATGTTTGGCCAGATATCTGGGATATTACTTCTAATCTCTCCGCCAATAAAAAGATTGCGGCCCAGTTTTCCCTTATAAACAGATTTTTCCTTGTTATAAATTGCTTCCAATCTTTCTTTGTAATCCGCTGGCCTTTTGTCCGGCGATGCCGCTACTACTACCCAATCTCCGGTGATAACCAAATATTCAATATTGTACTTATTCGCCTTATCCACGAAATACATTGTGTATTTTTCGTACTCGCTAAACCAGACATCCCACCATTCTTTGGAAAAACTTGCTTTGCTGGTATCGGCGCAGCAGATCTGGGGCGCCATATAAACCTTAAAACCGTCTGCCTTCATCTTGTTTAAATGAAAATCCAATGCGTCATTAGGATAAGTGTGACCGAAGCCTTCAGAAGTGATTATTGGAACAGGATTTACCTGTTTGTAATCCCACGGCGGAGCTATTTCAATCCATTGGAATCCTTTTTCCTTTAAACGCGCATGAGTGCTGTTTAGCAATCCAAAAAAGTTGTCCCACCAGAAGTCAACAAACAGCGCCCCCTTCTGATATTTTTCATTGTTAACCCTTGAAGCAAACGCAATCTTCCCTGCGTCTGTGGGTATTATCGGCATTACAAATTCTCCTTTTGGCAGCCATCGCCATTTTTCAACAGCATCATTTATTTGTTTTGATTTCTTTTCAACCAAAACCTTGCGCGAGGCCGTTTTTGAGTCTGGTGAAAATTCCTCTGCCCCAACAAAACCCCAATTATTACGCAAATATCTGTAACTGATTTCTTTATCTTTAAAATCTCTCAAGTCAGCTTTTAAATACCAGATATTTCCAGCTTTTTTATCCATTTTTAAATTTCTTCCCCATTCGTTTAATCCCTCACGAATTTGAAGATAAACTATTGTATAGTTTGGCGTATTTTGGGAAACTTGGACAGTAAAATCTATAGTAAAAGGGGCAGAGGGCTTTGCCTCAGGTGTTGTTTCGGGTATTTGATAACCGTCCTCTCCGCACCACGGTGGCATCGGACAAGGTCCTTGCGGAGGACACGCTTTAAATACAAACATCACCGCAGTTGCGGCGACAAATAAACTAACGACACCAATAATTGAACCTAAAAATGTTTTCACAATATTATTTCCGTTCAGGGAAACATTTCAGGAATTGTTCACATGCTTCCGATGAGAATATTTATTTTAGAATCCCCACATCCCAGATACGAAGGGTTGGCACCGTAAAGAAGATTACATTTCCCGACCGTTGAAATTCAACGACCCTTTCTCCATCAAATTCCGGGGAAACGATTTTCATGGTTCTACCATTGGTTGAAAACCCATTTGGAATTTGAATCTGAACCTGAAAATCTTTTTTTTCTAAAAACTTCTGATTTTGGAAATCGTAATTCAGAATATGCACCACCAGATTGTTCCCGGAGGTGTATGGAATTACCTGTACCATTTTAGGGGCAATGTCCGTTTTTGTGAATTGTTTGACCGCATCTACTAATCTTGCTTTTTTAGCGGGTTTTTGATAAGCCCAGAGTTGCCAGCCCATATCCTCGTTGAAAAAAATGAATTTGCCTTTGCCTAGGGTATGTGTACCATTGGTTTTGAGTTCGCTTAGCTGCGGACTGGACTTGTTTCGATAATTTTCATCCAAACTGGCAAAGCTGCTGTCGTAAGCAATGACAGTTCCGCCACTTTTTACAAAAGTGAGCAGCTTATTCACTTCCTCATCCGACCAAGCATTCCCATTCACAACGATAATTTCATAATCATTAATCTTTTCCATGTCAATGAAATCATGCTGAAGGTTGGCTTCTGAAAGTGAGGCGGATATTGCAAATGCCCATTCTTTTTGATTGGGATTTGCGGTGTTCATACGCGGCGGAAAGACAACGGCAAGATTATTCTTCTGATTTAAATTCGTGAATGCTTCGGGATATTGGCGGATGAAGCTAAAATAAGGCAGCATCGCGGTTCGGTCGGCTATAAAGGTCAGACCCAGGAAATCTTCAAGGTCAGAATACATATAATAGCCGCGGTTGGCATATGATTCGGCAAACTGATGCTTGATCAGCAGGGTTCCGGCTTGTTGTCCTTGTGCGGCTAACTCCTTGGCATCCTGGATAATATACATAGTGACAGCGGTCTTGCCTTTTCCGGTTGCGTATTTCATATCCGGACTGACCGGGGACCCGGCTGGAAACTTGTAATTACCCGTGTCGTTTCTCCACGGCGGAAACCAGTCGTGCTCAAAGATGAACAGATCAATATGGTCATAAAGCTTGGCTTCATCCAGCCGATCAAGCGGCTGCCAATTAGCGCCGAAAATAAGAGTCCTGCCTTTTTTGCTAGCATACTGGCGGGCATGCTCCAGCAGGTTTTGCAAGGCGGAGTCGGAAGCCGAATAAAGGAAGTGAAGATAGTCGTTCACAAACGGAACTTTGTTCCGGTCGTTTTTATATCGCGCCTTATAGTTATTTTTAACAATATACTGGCAGTAATTAAAGGTATCTATGTTGTCCACGCCCTTGCTCTTCAATTCACCCCCTGTGTATTTGTTTTTGAGATAGTCTTTAAAACCGTTCAAGGAATATTTATCACACGGACCTTCGCCGGTCCACAAAGCCTGCACCGTGCCCTGGTGTTCATCAATCGTAATACCGTCAATATCGCCATTGATGGCCTTCTCTGTGGCGTTTTTGATCCAGTTCTGATAGGCCGGGTCAATAATATTCATGAACAGAATACCCTGTTGGTATAACGGCTTCCCATCGAAACCTATAAGAACAGAATCCTTCAATTCCGGAGGCAGCTCTTCAGGTGTTTTCGCCATGAGCGAGTTCCATGTGGAGATATTTGAAAAAGCCTTTGCTCCGTGACGTCGCAGTTTGTTAATCCATTTGGGATGAGATCCCACAATTGGACCAAAAGCAAATATATTGCCATTCATGATCCAATGCTGGGAATCATCAAAGTACATACGCCCATAGATATCCACTTTTGATGGAATGAATTTTTTAATAGTTTTTGATGTTTGTACTCCGCCTTCGCACCACGGCGGCATCGGCCAAGGTCCTTGCGGAGGACACGCTTTAAATACAAACATCACCGCAGTCGCGGCGACAAATAAGCCAACGACAC
>JASEHT010000234.1 GCA_030018675.1 Smithella sp. | reverse complement strand
CCGACGGTTTCCGTAACTACCAGAAGGCCAAATACGCCGTAGCAGCCGAGGAGATGCTGGTGGACAAGGCGCAGCTTTTGACGCTCACCGCGCCGGAGATGACTGCGCTCATCGGCGGTCTGCGCGTGCTAGGCGCTAATTTCGGCGGCTCTCCGCATGGCGTCTTTACCACACGGCCCGAGACGCTCACCAACGACTTCTTCATGAATCTGCTGGATATGGGCACCGGGTGGAAGGCGTCGTCACTAGATGCGGACGTGTTTGAAGGGCGGGATCGCAAAACCGGCGGAATTAAATGGACCGGCACCCGTGTTGATCTGATGTTCGGTTCGAACTCGCAACTTCGGGCCGTGGCGGAAGTTTACGCCTGCCGGGATTCGCAAGAAAAGTTTATCAACGACTTTGTGGCGGCATGGAATAAGGTCATGAATCTGGATCGTTTCGACGTGGCGTGATTTTACCCGAACCGTCTTTGGCTGGTTTCAAATCGCGCGCGGAAGAATGGTTGTCAAACACCGATCAGCGGCGGCGGAACCGTCGCTGATCGGAAATGTCGTGCCATACTTCAAGCATGAACCATGGCGTTTATGACAACGAATAACTAAAAAATGTAAAAAGATAAAAATTTTAAAATGAAGGAGAGCATTATGTCCAAAACAGAAGACGCGTTGAAAGAGGCTTTTGCCGGAGAATCACAGGCTAACCGTAAATATCTGGCCTTCGCGGCCAAGGCCGATCAGGAAGGATTTCCCCAGGCCGCAAAACTTTTTAGGGCAGCCGCGGAAGCGGAAACCGTTCACGCCCATGCCCATTTGCGGGCGCTCAAGGGCATCCGCTCCACCCGCGAAAACCTCGAGGAGGCCATCGCCGGAGAAACCCACGAATTCAAAAGCATGTATCCGGCAATGATTGAAGCGGCCAAGGCGGAAGGCCACAAGGAGGCAGAACGATCTTTTCATTTTGCCAATCAAGTGGAGAAAATTCATGCCGGTCTCTATCAGCAGGCGATGGACAATCTGGATGGCGCAAAAGAAACCCACAGCTATTATGTCTGTCCCGTCTGCGGATTCACCGCCGAGAAAGAAGCACCCGAGGCCTGCCCGGTATGCGGCGCCAAGGGAAATATGTTTAAAAAAATTGATTAATAACTTAGACTAAAAAAATAAGTGAGGTTCATCATGACAAACAGAAACGAAGTCTATAAATGTGACGTATGCGGCAATATCGTAGAAGTGCTTCACGCCGGTGTCGGCAAGCTGGTATGTTGCGACCAGCCCATGAAGCTTATGACGGAAAATACGACTGACGCCGCGAAAGAAAAACATGTTCCCGTGGTGGAAAAGGTGGCGGGAGGCGTGAAGGTCACCATAGGCAGCATCGCCCATCCGATGGAAGAAAAGCATTACATCGAATGGATTGAAGTGATCGCGGACGGCAAAATCTATCGCCAGTATCTAGCGCCGGGCCAGGCGCCCGAAGCGGTTTTCCCCATCGAAGCGGCCACGATTACGGCACGGGAATATTGCAATCTGCATGGACTGTGGAAGCTCTAAAACACGATATGATTGCTGGACCTAAGAATAACGAAGAAATACTCTGCGAGGTGAAATAATGGTTAAACTGTATAGATGTACGATTTGCGGCGATGCCTATATCGGCTTTGCCTCCCCGCCCAACTGCCCCTTTTGCGGCGCGCATATCGAGCACATCAAGGAAGCCAAAGAGGCTGAGGTTATCTTTGATGTTCCTCTGGGCGCGAAGGATCAAGCCAATGTCGAACACGCGCTTCAAGTGGAGATCAGCAATTCCGCCTTTTACATGTGCGCGGCCAATCAGACCGACGATTCTGAGGGGAAGATTCTGTTCAAGGCGCTGGGCAAGATCGAGGCGGAACACGCCTCCATCTGGAGAAAAATTCTCAAACAGGGCTCCATTGCGCCGGGAAGCGATGCCTGCCACACGGAAAATGTCGAGAATCTGAAAGAATCCCATGAACGGGAAACCCGGGCGATTGCATTCTACAGAAAGTCGGCCGCCGAAGCGGATCATCCCCGAATCAGGCAGCTCTTTGAAGCATTGGTGGAAATCGAGACAGACCACCTGCATCTTTCGGAAGAAAGGTTGAAATAAATCGATACCGTGAACAGGGGGGGACGACATCCCCTGTTCACACAACCCGCAGGCCGTAATGGTTCTCACCGGAAAATCTCGATATCATTCTAAAACTTGTGATAATCAACGAAAAAGATCGGGGAATTTTTTCATTCAGATTAGACGGGATAATGCGGGGGATGTTTGACGCTGGATGAGCTATTCATGAAGGCCTGTCATGCTCCGAAACAAACCAGTCATCCTCGGATTTCACCTGACGCCGACTTCTGCTTCATAAGCCGGTGCTATCTTTGAAAAGTCAGAATTTAGCTTATTCTCTGTCCGTTTATTAAAGCACTGCTCAGAACGGTTTATTTCTTTTTCTTGATCAGATCGCCCAGCGTGCCCATTGCTTTCGGCGATTTGGCAATATATTTGCGGAAGTCATCATCATCGCCTGCTGCGGTGGAGGTCTCTTTGTCATTTCCGGCCAGATCCAGTGAAATCTTTCTATTCTCGCGGTCGATCTTTTCAATCTTCACTTCGATTTCTTCGCCGGTTTTCATTGCATCGCCCGCATGCTTAATCTTTTTACCGCGAGCCAGTTTAGAAATATGCAGCAGCCCCTCCACCCCGTTTTCCAGAACAACGAATGCTCCGAAATTCGTCAGGTTGGATACCTTTCCTTTTATCAGGCTGCCTTCGGTAAATTTTCTCACGAAACCGTCCCACGGGTTGGGCAATGTCGCCTTGGCGGATAACGTAATCCGGTTTCTTTCCCAATCGATATTAATGATGACCGCTTCCACATTGTCTCCCGGTGCATAGAGCACTTTGGGATCTTCAACCCTGCCCCAGCCCATTTCCGAAACAGGAAGCAAGCCTTGAATGCCGCCAAGATCAATAAAAGCACCGAATTTCTGCACGCTGGTTACCGCGCCGCTGACGGTCATGCCCGGCTGCAATGAATTTTTAAGCCCGGCGATTTTTTCTTTTTCAATTTTCTCCAGAAGCGGGCGGCGGGACAAAATAACATTACGGCCGTTTTCCGAATATTCGATAACGGCAAATTCAAATTTTTGGCCGACATAAGCTGTCACATCGTCTATCTTTTTGATGTCCATCTGCGAGTATGGACAAAAAGCGCTGACGTTTTGATTGATCTTTACGGAAAAACCGCCCTTGATTTCCTTCTCCACGGTTGCTTCGAGGGGAATCTGACTTTCATAAGCATCGAACAGGAAATCGTTGACATTCTTACTGGTCAAAAGCCTGATGGTAAAAAGTTTTTCGCCGTGGC
This sequence comes from Smithella sp., assembly GCA_030018675.1. Lineage (GTDB taxonomy): Bacteria > Desulfobacterota > Syntrophia > Syntrophales > Smithellaceae > Smithella. The sequence continues at coordinate 290 of JASEHT010000234.1, read as the reverse complement.
GCGAAGAAAGGAAATAGGCTGTAATGGAATCGCCTTCTTTCACGGTGAGGTTTCCGTCTTCGTCCAGAAGTTCCTTTTTGTCAAGATATCCTTCGCTTTTGGCGCCCAGATCAATGAATATCCAGTCCGCGGTAATATTGACAATGACCGCTTCGATCCGTTCTCCCGCCTTAAACATCCGGGGCTTCAGGTCGGTTTCATTGAGTAATTCCGCAAAACTTTTTGTTTCTTCCATTGAATTTCCCTCTCCATATAAATATCTTTAACGTTATAAATTTGGTGCTCCGATA
>JASEHT010000233.1 GCA_030018675.1 Smithella sp. | reverse complement strand
CCAAAACAAAGAAAACCGGCATTAAGAATTGCTGATTGAAAGGAAGAATATTTATTGAAAGTTCTTTTTTGAGACTTCCAGGAAGCAAGAGGCATTAATGCGGAGGGATGAAAGGTCAGATGGGTATACTTTAACAGCCCCGCTACATGAAACTTTCGGGATCGACGTCTGCGGTGATTTTTACCTGATTGCTTGTGTTCTTTTGAATAATCTGCGCGGCTATCTGATGCAGATGATTGATATCCTCGCCTTTGATGAGCATCTGCCAGCGGTGACGGCCCCGGATTTTCGCCAGCGGCGATTCGGCCGGGCCGATGATTTCCACCTTGCGGGAAACTTTTTCTGCAATTTTCCGGGCAATATTCCCCAGCCTTTTGGCTTCTTCAACAAGGATTTCCTTCTTGATCGAAGAGAAACGCAAATTGATGATTCTGCCGAAAGGCGGATAGCGCAACGCTCTACGGAACTCAACTTCTTCCTTGTAAAAAGCGTTAAAGTCGTGAGTCTGCGCGTGCTTCAAAGCGTAATGTTCGGGATTGAAGGTTTGAATGATGACTTTGCCCGGAGAATCTCCTCGTCCGCCGCGTCCTGCAACCTGCGTTATCAGTTGAAATGTTTTTTCGGCTGCGCGGAAGTCCGGCATGTTCAGGGAAGTATCGGCGGAGATGACGCCCACCAGGGTGATGGAAGGGAAGTCGTGTCCCTTGGTAATCATCTGCGTGCCGATAAGAATATCGATTTTCTTTTGTTCCAAATCGTGCAGGATTATTTCCTGCGCGCCCTTGCGGGACGTGGTGTCAGAATCCATTCTCTGCACGCGGGCATCGGGGAATAATTTCTGAACTTCTTTTTCCAGTTTCTGCGTACCCAGGCCGTAGCTTAAAATACGGCTGCTTTTGCAGGCGGGGCAAAGAGGCATTGCTTTGATGGTGTAATCGCAGTAATGGCACTTCACGGTACTTTCCGCGGCGTGATGTTTCAGGGAAACGGCGCAATTCGGGCAGCGGAAATTGTATCCGCAGTCACCGCAAACCAAAAAGGTATCGAAGCCCCGTTTATTGAGAAAAAGCAGAACCTGTTCTTTCCGGAACAGCGCGTTTGTGATGGCTTCGATCAGCGCATCGGAAATGACGGGAGCCTTTCCCGTTTCTTCCTGCCTGGTTTTTAAATCAATGATTTCGACCACCGGCATGGGCTTGTCATCCACCCGCCGGGGCAATTCGAGGCAGCGGTATTTATTTGTCTGAGCGTTGTAATATGTGCGGACGCCGGGCGTCGCCGAGCCGACAACCACGACGGCGTCGGATAACTTCGCTTTCATCACCGCCAGGTCGCGGGCGTTGTAGCACAGCCGCTCATCCTGCTTGTAGGAGGCGTCGTGCTCCTCATCCACGATGATGAGTTTCAGATTCGGCAGGGGCGCAAAAAGCGCCGAGCGCGTACCGACGACAAGATTGATGTTTCCGCGTTTGACCTGCCGCCACTGGTCAAAGCGCACCGCTTCAGCAATGCCGCTGTGCAGGACGGCAACTTTATCTTCATCGAATCTTCCGGCCACGCGCGATATCAGTTGCGGTGTCAACGCGATTTCGGGAACCAGATAAATACAGGAGCCGTTATTTTTCAATACGTCTTCAATGGCGCGCAGGTAAATTTCTGTTTTGCCGCTGCCGGTAACGCCGTGCAGCAGTATCGGCGAGAAGACATTTTTTTTAAGCTGTCCGGTGATTTCCTGAAAAACATGATTCTGCCGGTCATTCAGCGTTATTCTTTTCTTGCCCGGAGAGATTGAAGACTCCAATGAAACCGTTCGGTTTTTTTCTTTTTGAGTGAAAGTGAGAATGCCTTTATCGCATAGTCTTTTTGTCACATCGGCGGAGATGCCGGATTTTTCCGTTAAGTCTTTAAGCAATATTTCGCCGCTATTTTTAATGTGTTCGATGAGGATTTTTTGTTTGTCCGTTAATTTTGCGTCTGCTGATTTATCCGTATTTAGCGAAACGATTGTCTCTTTCAGCGATGCAAGCGGTCGGTTGTTTTTCTTTTCGATTTTGACAAGTCCCGCTATTTGAAGTTTTTTTGCCGTCGAAGAAACATTTTTTATGCCGCCTAATTTGCTGATGCTGCCGAAAGCAATGCCCTGCGGATGCTGTTGAAGAAAGGCGAGCAATTTTTCTTCAGCAGGCGAAAGATGGCGCCCGGCTTGCGGTGCGATAGGCGTTACCCAGAAGGAATCTTTTTTTTCAGCGCCCGAAGGAACAAGCTCGGCCAGCGTTTTGCCGAGAGGATACATGAAGTAGGTCGCCGTCCAGCGATAAAAATCGAGGTCGCTTGCCGAAAAAAGCGGTTCCTGGTCGAGAATTTCGATAATGGGTTTGATGTTTTTTACGTCACAGGACGGAACAATTTCGATGATGAAACCGGTGCGTTTTTTGTTGCCGAAGGGAACAAAAACTCTCTTGCCCACTACAATATCGCCTTGCAGATTTTCGGGGACTGCGTATGTGAAATTTTTTTCGGACGGAATGTTCAGGGCAACGTTGATATACATAATATTTCAATATCATTTTTGCCGGAAAAAGAAAATGACCGGTCGGTATTCTTTCTGAAACAAAAAAGCCCCGAACACGGGGCTTTTTAAAATATTTATGAATTCGGGTTATTCGCCTTTGAGTTTTTCCATCTTTTCATGCTTGGTTTTGCAATCGATGCATTGCGTTGTAACCGGTCTAGCCATGAGCCTTTTTTCGGATATCGGACCTCCGCAATCGTCACAGATGCCGAAGGTGCCTTCATCAATTCTTTTAATGGCTTCCTGCATTTTGAGAATGAGTTTACGCTCCCTGTCACGGATACGCAATTCAAAGTTCCGATCGGATTCCAGAGACGCTCTGTCGGTGGGATCGGGGTAGTTTTCTTTGCCGTTGGTCATTTCGGAAACAGTTTTGCCGGCGTCGCTGAGCAAATCATTAATTTTCTGATTGAGCAGATCTTTGAACGCTTTAAGCTTTTCCGTTTTCAGCTTTGTTGATGTCTGTTTTTCCAAAATTATTACTCCTTGGTAAGGAACTTGATCAAACTATTTACCTAATGATAGTCTATTTGTAAAGAGAAATATTTGTCAACAAGAAAAATTTAAAAAGATCGATTATTAAAAAATAACCTGAATAAAATCAGAGTGTTTATTTGTCGGAGCCATAAAGGCTTTTGATCTTTTCAACGATATTGGTGGTGGATTTGCCTTCGATTTCCGGTATGATGGCAACCCGTCCGCCCCATGTTCTGATTTCCTCGCGACCGACAACTTTTTCTTCCGGCCAGTCTCCGCCCTTGAGCAGGACGTCCGGTTGGAGAAGATTAATCAGTTCCAGGGGGGTCGGTTCCGGAAAAATTGTCACAAAATCAATAAATTCCAGTGCGGCCATGATTTCCGCCCGCTCCTGTTCGCCGACTACCGGACGCTTTTCGCCTTTAATCGAGCGAACGGATGAATCGCTGTTCAGAGCCAGCACCAGAACATCGGCGGTTTTCTTGGCTTCGCGCAGATAACGGACATGGCCTACGTGCAGAATATCGAAGCAGCCATTGGTAAAGGCGATCTTTTTGCCCTGCGCACGCAGTTCGTCGAGCTTATCCTTCAGCGTTGTTCTGTCCAGAATTTTATCCATCAACGACGCTCCTTGC
>JASEHT010000232.1 GCA_030018675.1 Smithella sp. | reverse complement strand
CCTCTGCAGTAATTCATCTTTGATATACAGTTCGAATTCGTTTTTTGTTTCATTCAGAGGCAAAGCCATCTTGACAGGCGTCCACCAGATATCTTTATTCCCCCAATTCGATTCCGAATATTTGACGGCAACTTGTGAACCGAAAACCGCGGTCCCGATGATTCCGATAATAATCAGCGCGTTGATTTGCTGTCTCATCTTTTAATCCCCTTTCCCGGATCATGAATATTCAAATACCGGCAAACAGTTACAGAGATTTTTTACAATGGCTCCTGTCTTTTCAAATTATTAACGACATCGGATTTTCCGATAATGATAAGGTGATCCCCCGACAGCAATTGCTGCTCGGGATGAATGGCCGTAATCTGCTCCTTGCCGCGGCGTATTCCGATGAGATTAACGCCGTATTTCTGACGAAAACTTATATCCATAAGGCTTTTGCCGGAAAGTTCCGAATCTCCATCAACCGCTATTTCCGCAATTTCAAAACGATCTTTATCCTGATGCTCCCTTCTTAAATCCAATTCATCGAGCGCTTCCTCGGCATCCTTCAATCCGCCCGAAGGCCCCATAATCAGCAGACGGTCGCCCGGATAAATTTTGAATTCGGGTTCGGTATCGTAATAAACCTGCCCGCCTCGGCTCACGGCAAGAATGGAGACGCCGGCTATCGTCCTCAATGGAAGGTCCCTGATGCTTTGGCCGACGACGGCGGCATCGGATTTAATGCGTACTTCGAGAAACGAAATCGGCCAGTTGATTTGCTCCGGAAGAAAATCCATCGCATACGTCAGCGAATCCGCCGCCTGCTCCGTCGCGTCCATGAAGGGCCGGAAAATCAGATGCGCACCCGCTTTTTCGAATTCACGCGCTTCTTCTTCGTTTGTGGCGGTAAGGGCGACCCGGCCATTATAAGCATCCTTTTTCAGATTATTCATCAACGTCAGGTTGAGATCCTTCGAACGCACCGTGCTGATGACCCACCTGGCTTTCTTCAGCGGCAACTTCTCATGAATCTCCGGGTCGGCCATATCGCCGTACAGAACATACAATCCCAATTTGCAGCACCGGTCGAGAACCGTCGGGTCGAAGTCCACGCACAATATTGTTTTGTTTCTTCGCAAAAGATAATCCGCCAGAGCGCTTCCGTAATTGCCCATTCCCATCAGAATTACATCCACTGCCGCTGATTCTTTGATGGTGGTGTCGATGGCCGCTTCGCGGTAAGGATTGCGCCTTTCGAATATCTTCAGGTAGCCGGACAGCGCGTTATAAAGAGGCACAGAATACAAGATCATGTACGTGGACATAAAAATGGTGACGATGCCCACGAGCGTGATCAGCCCGACCGTTTCATTGGTGATATGACCGATGCTCAATCCGAGCGCCGCCACGATGAGCGAAAATTCGCTGATTTGAGCCACGGTGAGGCCCGCCAGAAAAGCCGTGCGGCGTCTGTAGCCCATGAACCCCATGATAATCAGAACAATGAGCGGATTCCCGATCAGCACGAAGATGGAGAAAACAAACGACGCGCCGAGCTGCGATCCCACCGTTGACCAATCCAGACGCGCTCCGAGATCGATAAAAAAGAACAGCAGAAGAAAATCTCTTAACCCTGTAAGACGCGCTCCGATGGAATCGCGGAAATCCGTGGACGCCAGTGAAACGCCGGCAACGAAAGCGCCGACCTCCTTACTGAATCCCAGCAGTTCGCTGGCGGCTCCGAGAAAAATCGCCCAGGCCACGGCAAACAGCGTCAACAACTCCAGGGAGTGCGCCAGACGTCTGGATAGAGCGGGAAGAACGTATTTCATCAGCAAAGCCACGACGCCCATAAATCCGAGGCCTTTGACGCCAATAATGACGGCGGTCAGATAAACCGGTCCGTTCTGAACGGATGTCGAGCCTAACGTGGTCAGAGCGATTAAAGCCAGAATGGCGGCGATATCCTGAACGATTAGAAAACCGATGGCGATCTGGCCATGCAGGGAGTCAATTTCCTTTTTGTCGGAAAGGAGCTTGACGATAATGATGGTGCTGGAAAAAGTCAGGGCAACCGCCACGTACGCCGCGGTGAGAAAAGACATATCCATCAATACGGCGATGACAAATCCGATTAATGATGTAAAAATAATCTGTCCCAGACCGGTAGCCAGCGCGACGGGACCGGTGGAACGGATCAGGGTCAAGTCGAGCTTGAGTCCGACGATGAACAGAAGCAGGGCAATGCCGATGTGCGCCAGCAATTCGATTTGCTGATAACTTTGAATGATGCCCAGAAAAGAAGGTCCCGCCAGAATGCCCGTGACCAGAAACATGATGATCAGCGGCTGGCGAAGTTTCTGGCCGATGAGACCAATCATGGTTGCCACGCCGAGAATCGCGGCTATTTCCACAAACGGAGTCACATGCGTCACGAATTTCCACTTCCTTTTTTCAAGATTCTATTACGCCTGGAAAGTGAGTTGCCCGACGGGACATGATTCATCTTTTCACTTTCAAAAAATATCAGATAGTTCTTCAGATATCGTTCTAAACGCGATGCCTGGACACCAGCTGGCTGAAGTGCTCAAACGACCTGTCATAGGTTCTTTCCGCCTCTTTGGGAAAGCAACAGGCAGGCAATTGTCTTTTCTTCAAATGATACTTGAGACAATCGCAGCACACGCCCTTTCTAGCGCAAGGATCATACGTGCAGTTGCATTTATCCACATTCGTCTGTTTTTTACATTCCATCTTTGCCTCAACCGGGCTTAACGACACGCTTCAACGCCGGACAACCGCGTCATGGGTTTTATATATATCGACTCTTGCGCGTTTTGACAATCGGGAAAACACCTTTGCGCACGGAACGAACATCTTCAATGGTAAAAAAAGCCAGCGGATTACCTTTACGGATGAGTTTAAGAACATGCTCGATATCTTTTCTCTTCACAATGGTAAAAATAATCTTCACCGGACCCAGCGCGCCCTGAGCATCGACATGCGTCACGCCGTAACCGTCGTTTTTTAAAACGTCGATTAATTCACCGGCTTCCTTTTGCGTGATGATCCTGATGACCACCGTGCCGATCGCCATTCTTTCTTCAATCAGAATGCCGATATAATTGCCCATCGCGAAACCGCTGGCGTAGCTGATGTAATATACAGGATTTGATAAATTACTGAAGATCTGCGTAATGGCAAACAGCCAGATCAAGACTTCGAAAAAACCGATAGACGCGGCGAGAATCTTCAGGCCGCGCGAAACGTATATGATGCGCAACGTGTCAAGCGTAACGTCACAGATACGGGCCGCAAAAATAACACCCGAAATAAGAATAACTTTAAATATTTCTGAATTAAAAAAGGTGACTTCCACTTTCCTCCTCGCACATGAACGGAACCGTTTCAGACCGGATATGGCGGTTTATTTACGCCGATTTGAGGCGCATTGCTCATTTATTTGTTTTATATATAATTTTCTTATCATTTTGTCCATATTTGGTTCCTAAATGAACAACCCCGCTGCAAGCAGCGGGGTATCCAAACGAACTTGCTCCCCAAGGGGCGAAGCATTAAACCAACATTTATCCCGCTCCGCCTATAGTGACCCTACAGTACCCTTTAGGGTATTTAGGTTATTCGCTACGGGGATATCTCTATCCGCTTTCGCGGAAGAGACAATTCAACTTTCGCCTCGATC
>JASEHT010000231.1 GCA_030018675.1 Smithella sp. | reverse complement strand
GATTGCGGCTGCCTCCCCGTCGGATCATGATCTCTCCGAAAATAAACGGCTGAATGTCCCTTATGATGTCCTGCGCTTTGACGCCAATCATATCGAAATCTCTATGCACAATGATTCCCCGGATCCCGTCTGGTTATTCTACAGTGATGTCTGGCATCCCCTCTGGAGGGCGACGGTCAACGGAAAACAAACATCTGTGTACAAAGCCAATCTCGCTTATAAAGCCGTCAAACTCGAACCGGGATCAAATAACGTGCATTTTTATTTTAAATCAAAGTTAATGTCTGTACTTTATCTTGTCTTCGGCTTAAACGCTCTGCTGTGGCTGATGATTATTCCTTGCATAACCGGCATCATCGTATTGAACAAAAAACCAATAAAGCGGTGCCGCCAATGAAAGATGTTTTCCTCTACATATCCGTGGCGGCTGTTGTCTGCATTTTAACATTTATCACCACTCTTCCCGATTTTGATTTGTGGCACAGGCTGGCCGTCGGCTCCATTTTTTTTCAAACCGGTTCGGTATTAAAACAGGATATTTTTTCCTATCTGCCCACAAAAGATTTATGGATCGATCACGAATGGGGCTCCGGTGTCATTTTCTACTTCCTGGTGAACCATTTCGGCGAGTGGGGGTTATTTCTCCTGAAGGCATTGATTCTTTTAGCCATTTTCATCCTGATCATCAGGATAGTCCGTCTACAGAAAAATAATATGAAGCCCGGCATATTTTACATGATGTTCGCGGGCTTCGCGCTTCTGCCGTTCATTGCCACCCTGGTTAGATGCCAGATGTTTACCTATTTGTTTTTTGCGTTGTGGCTTTACGTTCTGGAAAAAGCAAAAAGAGGAAATAACCGACTCCTCTGGCTGCTTCCGGTGACCATGCTGATCTGGGTCAATACCCACGGCGGGTTTCTCGCGGGCATCGGATTAGTGACGATTTACGCGTTCGGCGAATTACTGAACCGCAAACATGCACTCAAATATTTTCTGGTTCTCTCTCTTCTGATACCGGTAACCCTGATTAATCCTTACGGATTTGAATTCTGGAAATACATCATCGAAGCGTCCCTGATGCCCAGGCCCTATATTCCGGAATGGCATCCCATCACACTTGCCGGACCCTTTCATATTATCGCGGGAATGAAAATTTATGTTTTCGCCGGTTTCATTGTTTTTGTCCTGCTGACGGTCATCGCCGGCATCAGGATGGTTTTACATAAACAGAATCCTGACTGGACAAGCATAATCCTGGCGATCGTATTGCTGTATCTCGGGATCAAACATCAGAGACATGCGGCATTTTTCGTTATTGCGGCGGCGGCATTATTTTATCACCGGTATTTTGAAATCCTCGATCCCCTGAGATATTTCATCCACAAATTTCTGTCCGATAAATACCACCAGACTTGGCGCTCGGTAAGCAAAGGTTCTGGGTATATTTTTCTTGTCGTTTTGCTGCTGTACAGTTTTCCCTATTTATCAACCCGAATGACGCTTGATCCATCCATTTATCCCGTAGGCTCACTGGAATTTATCCGACAGAACAATATTTCCGGAAATCTGGCCACGACGTACAACTGGGGCAGTTACGCATTTTGGAAATTATATCCCCAATGCAAAGTGATGCTGGACGGAAGGTACGAGCAGGTTTACCCGGACGATGTGTTCGACATCGCCATGCGCTTTTCTGAAAACAAAGGAGATTGGCGGGAGGTTTTGAAAAAATATCCTGCCGATATATTGGTTCTGTGCAAAATCAGATTCGCTCCCGAAGATATCTCAAAACTTGCCGGTTGGCAGACGGTTTACGAAGACCTGTCCAGCGTCGTGCTGCTGCCGAAAAATACCATTCAGCCTTTTTACATCTATCCCGATTATCATAATCCGATATACACGAGAGAAGATCTCTCCCGGAGAATAAGCCCTGATGGAATATAGTTTTACATCAAAAAGATATTGAACACAGCATAATCATTTCAACAGACTATAAATATTTTGACATATGGGATTTTTATGAATATACACAAACGCAATCACACAATACTTTCTCCTTTTCCTTTAGAAGGATTTTTTAATGTCAAAAATACTTCTTATTAAGCCCCGATTTCTTGGATTAGAATTCCAGGCATTAACACAGCCTTTGGGTCTTTTGTATATAGCGGCAACCCTTAAGCAAGCCGGGCATGAACCTAGAATTCACGATTGTGCTCTTGACTATCAAAACCTGAACCTTCTCAAAAAAACGATCATCGACTGGAAACCCGATTTTATCGGATTAAGCATCATTATTACCGAGCTTGAACAAACAAATAAAATAATGGCTCTTGTTCGCAATGTTATGCCGGAAGTCCCCGTTATTTTCGGCGGTCCCTGGCCTTCAGCCAACCCCGAAGAGTCCATTAAAATATTCGGAGCCGATTTTGTTGTCTTAGGCGAGGGAGAGCTTGTTTTCCCCCGATTGGTAGAGGCCATCAGCAAAAATCTTCCCACCGGATCAATAACCGGAACAGCTTCCGTCTCGAACGGAAACATAACGATCAATACCGGCCGTTTTCTTACCGAAGACGAACTTAATCATCTGCCTTTCCCCGCCTGGGAATTACTCGATCATAAGCTCTATGCGGATAATTTCTCTTTCGCCACCGTCGGCGGCAGGCCTTACATCTCGATTGTTACTTCGCGGGGATGTCCATACCGTTGTGCTTACTGTCATCAAACCATGGGCAAGGTTTTTCGAAAGCGTTCCGCAGAATCGGTCCTTGCGGAAATTGAAGAATTACGTTTCAAATATGGGTTCAAGGAATTCGAGATCGTTGATGATTGTTTCAATCTTGACCGTCAGAGAATGATTGCCATACTCACCGGGATACGTGACAGGATCGGAGACATCAAACTTCACTTTCCGAACGCTTTGCGATCCGACATGCTGGAACCCGGAGACATGGAGCTTTTCAAACAGGCGGGAACGGTGCTGGCTTGCTTTGCCATAGAAACTTCCAGTCCCCGATTGCAAAAAATGATTCGCAAAAATCTCAATATCGAAAAAGCGTCTCTGGCCATTCAGGAATCGGTAAATGCCGGAATTTACACTGTCGGGTTTTTCATGATCGGTTTTCCGACGGAAACATACGAGGAAGCATACAAAACGGCTGAATTTGCCGCGAATTCAAGCTTACACCACGCAACGTTTACTTACGTTACAACTTTTGCCGGCACTGAACTTGCGGAAATGTCTGGGCATCTCTTCGATAGTAAGACTCCCACTACCGATCCCCGTTTAATAAACTATTTCAACAACACATTAAATGTTTCAGCCATGACCGACAAAGAGCTGCGTTCGGTTTTCCGACGTGCGTATAGGCTTTTCTTTTTTAATCCCAAGAGAATATTCAGACTTGCGATTCACCATCCTAGAGTGCTTTCTCTTCCTCGTTACGCATTTTTTACATTAATAAAAATTCTTCCAAGAAAAATACAGTCATGATCGAAAGATATTTCATCATATTATCGATATTTTCATTATTTCTAATATCGACGCAACCGACACTTGAGTCGGCGGAAAGGACTTTAATTTAGATGTCCAAGATTTTGTTGATCAAACCTCGATTTTTCAAAGGCTTCTGGTTTGAAGAATCGGTAACACAGCCTTTGGGTCTTTTGTATATAGCGGCAACCCTTAAGCAAGCCGGGCA
>JASEHT010000230.1 GCA_030018675.1 Smithella sp. | reverse complement strand
CAACTAGTTTTCATAAAATGTTTATCGGGAGCCCTGATGGTTCCGATAAATATTTGTTATAAAAGCAATTTTAAATTAAGTATCTGCTTATTACAACTACCATTAGGAAGAAGGGGTAAAAATGAAGAAAACAACCATTTTATCAACAATTTTATTGCTTCTTTTTTTCACGATTGACCAATCCTTTTGTCAGATCATCTCCGATGAAGCCCGGCGGCACTTTGACCGCGGAATGGCCTCCGTGGAGGTGGCCAAGACCCCGGCTGACTATGAAAAAGCGATAACGGAATTTGAAAAGGCAAAGTCTTTTTCCCCTGATTGGCCTGAAGTCTATTACAACCTGGGGCTGATACAGGAGAAAGCGGAAAAATACGGCGATGCGGCAGCTAACCTCAAACAGTACCTACGTCTTGCTCCGAAGGCAAAAAATGCCGCGGCGGTAAAAAGCCATATCAATAAGCTGGAATACATGAAAGAGCAAGCCGAGGAAGAAGAGGCTATTCTAAGCAGCATTGTAGGAAGATGGATTGGCATAGGTACAAACTCAACCCCACAGTTTTTTATGTTCTCCGAAGAAGGGGGGCAACTTTATCTCACTTATGAAACGACTCACATCATAGGTACTAGTAGAGAGAAATTTAATTGGCACAAAGTTCCAGTTGCTCGGCAAGGAAGGCATATCAATTTTACACCTGAATTCAAACTATACGAAAGATCTTCTCGAAAGCACATCGGTGACACATACTATCCTGAGTATAATCTCGTACTGATAGATTCAGAGACATTAAAAGGGAAAATTGCAGGAGGCGACGGTTATTTTTTTCTTAAGGATAGGGACGGCTCTCTTTGGCGGATGGACGATGCTAGCTTGCGCAGGTTACTCTTTAAAAAACCCCCTCCCTTATAGGTGAGCCTGCCCCGTTTTTTGCGGGTACACGAGAAGTGCAACGCAAATATTTTTGTCAGGCAGTAGCTGAAAAATGGAGACCGAGCAAAATAATAGTTTGAAAATAGTGAGGAAAAAGTGGGAACTTTTTAGATCTGCGTTTTGTCTAATGTATAAAAAAGGAGGATTTTAAAATGAGAAAAAGCATCCTGTTTACGGTGTTTGTTGCATTTTTAGCAGGGCTATTTCTCTATGGTACCGAAGTATGGGCGGATTGCGGGTCAGATTGTGCCAGGGAGTGTGCACATCATGGGTCGGGAAAAGATTATGCGGCCTGTGTGCAAAATTGCCTCAAGGGATGCCTTGATAACGATCCGCCGGCAGTACCCCCTGTTCCCGAGCCAAAACCGGTTAAGCCGTCAGAGTCAAAATCCGACCTGAAGAACTTTAATTCCAATATGTACGTCAAAGCAGAAAACGAGAAGACCGATTCAATTATCATAGCTTCCTCGTCTTATGATGATTTGGACCAGCCCTGTTATGTTGGTGGGAAATATGTCGGCAACTGCTCACGAAACAAACCGTATTATAACGCATTTAATGGGCAATGTTACGAAACATTAAACGCTTGTGGGGGAAGCTCTAGTTGCGTCCGTTGCGGAAAGTAAGCAAGAAAGGCAGCGCACTTCATCTTATGGAAAAAGGGGGCGAGCAATGAATATTAAAAGAATACTGACAATATTATTTGTATTAGCGGTTTTTGTCCTGCCAGCGCATGCCGGTGCTTTGCATGATGCGGCGCGTGCAGGAGATGCTGCCAAAATCCGGCAAATTCTGGAGCAGGGTATTGATGTCAATATAAGCGACTACAATCAGGAAACTCCTTTGCACATTGCCGCAATTTTCGGCAATACGGATATCGTGAAATTTCTTCTTCAGAAGGGGGCGGATGTCAACGCCCGGGATGATAAAGGAAAGACGCCTCTGTTCGGCGCAGCCAGGAACCATGCCGACATAGTGCAAGTTCTTCTGGAGAAGGGCGCGGACGTCAACGTCAAAGATGACGAGCAGAGAACACCTCTTCATGAAGCGATTAATTATTCTGGAAGCGTGGAAATTTCCACACTGCTGATCGAAAACGGCGCTGATTTAAACGCAGGCGCAGGAACGCGCCAGGGAACGCCCCTGCACAGCGCGGCAGCCGGCGGCGTTGTTGATATGACAAACTTTTTAATTCATAAAGGCGCCGATGTGAACGCCAAGAGCGAGAACCAAATGACACCTCTGCACAGCGCGGTCGAAGGGGGAAACTCGGGATTGGTAAAACTTCTTCTGGAGAACGGCGCCGATGTAAATGCCATGGATAATGATCTCGGAACGGCTCTGCATCGTGCTGTTATTTCGGGCAATCCCGGCATGGTCAAGCTTCTGCTGGAACAAGGCGCTGATGTAAATGCCATCAACACATACGGGCAAACGCCACTCCGGTACGCGCATGATTATAGCAATTCCGACATCACGAAACTACTGCTTGAGAAGGGGGCGAAAGAAAATCTCGGCAGAGATTACAAACCTATCTCTGCGTTTGGAATCGGAATCTATGAGCTGGCGGCGCTGTTTATGCTCTTTGCCTTTATTCTATTTGTCGTCGCTTTTGTTGATATATTAAGAAGCGATTTTCGAGGCAACAATAAAATCGTCTGGCTGCTCGCGGTGATTTTTGTTCCTTTTATCGGGGCCGTTGCCTATTTTCTCATCGGTAGAAAACAAAAGATTGTCCGATAACTTTGGTTAATAAATTATGAAAGAAATCGTCTATTCAAGCTTCGCAAGCAATGCCCTGGTTATCGGCTTAATCAGTCATATTGGTGCCTTGCTTATCGGCATGATTCCCGCGTCCGGCTCAGGGCGTCTCTTTTTAATATTATATCTATTTTATTGGGTGTTGTTTCTTTGTGCCGCTGGCGTAGAACTTCGCGGCAGGGCATATCGTCCTTCCGTCAACGCAGGTTTTTATATCATGGCGGGGGCCGCGATGCTGCCTGTGCTGGGTCCTTTCATCGTTTTAAGAATGCTTTATAAAATGCAGGATGCAACGGATATAAAGCAGCCCGGGGGATTTGTTTCTTCAATCTTCCGATTGCGCGCGAATTTGCTGCTGGTTTTTTTGATTATGGCGATCATTTTTATTTTGTTTACTGTGCTCGTCAGCCGTGATAATCCCTATTTTCAAAGATCAAAGATGAACGATGTGACAAAACAAGAACAGCAGGTTCCCCTCCTTTATAAAACTGGCATCGGCATGTTCCCTTAAACCGTCGAAAAGAAAGATGAAAGAAAGGACAATAGAAAATGAATGAAATACACGTAAAACCAAGCAAGCCCGTATCGGTCGGCGCACTGGTTGTGCTGGCCTTCATGCTTTTGTTCGGGATAGCCTTTGCCGTTCTTATCGGAGGCGAAATTTATTCGTACAGCGATGAACCGGCATTGAAAATTTTATTTTCTTTGATCATGCTGGCCTGGATCGGCGGTGTTCTGGTGATGATAATCTATCACGTGATCAATATTAAGCGTGCCAAAGGATTGTCAGTCATCGATCTTGAAACCGAAGCCGGTATTTCAACGGCAAAGAAAGATCCCATGCAGAAACTCCGCGATCTGGAAGCGCTGAAGAAGGATCAACTGATAAACTCAGCGGAATATGAAAGAAAACGTCGTGAAATTTTAAACGAGAAATGGTGAAAGCGGCTACCGCTGCAAAATCATCAAAATCGGGAAAGAAAAACGAAAACGCGAGCGGAAATTTTTAAA
>JASEHT010000022.1 GCA_030018675.1 Smithella sp. | reverse complement strand
CGCCTCAAGCGTCCCCGAAAACACAGTTTTTGATTTTTTAAGGAGGAGGGTAGAAAATGCAAACAGCTATCGTCGGGTATGGCTATGTAGGCAAGGGAATGCGGAAGATTTTTCCAGGTGCTTTTGTTTATGATCCGAAGATAAATTGTAATGCGAAAAATATGCAAAAAAAGGCTGCTAAAGAGGCCGTAAATGCTTGTGACCTCGCAATCATTTGCGTTCCCACTCCCCCAATCGGCATGAATGAACAGAAGATCAACGTTGATTGCAACACATTTTTGCGGGCTGATACGTCTGTTGTCGAAGAAGTCATATCGTGGCTTAAGACTCCGCTCATCCTTGTTAAATCGACTATCCCACCCGGCACAACCGATAGATTAAAACAGAAATATGGGAAACGCATTTGTTTCTCTCCTGAATACATGGGTGAGGGAGGATATTATACGCCTCCGCAGTATCCGAGCCCGACTGATCCCATGCGGCATGGATGGATGATTATCGGCGGTGATCCGAAGGATTGTGATGATATGTATGATATTTTCATCCAGCGCATGGGGCCGGCCAAAGTCTATTTTAAATGCTCCGCCATTGAAGCCGAATTAATCAAACACATGGAAAATACCTGGATTGCAATGAAGGTTACGTTTGCAAACGAATGGAAAAACATCTGTGACTCATTCGGCGCAAGTTACAACACCGTGCGCGAGGGATGGCTTCTGGACCCGAGAGTTGAACGGATGCATACGGCGGTATTCAGGAATAAACCCGGGTTCGGGGGAAAATGTCTCCCGAAGGATTTGCACAGCATTATAACTGCAAGCGGGAAGCAGGGTTATGAGGCGGATATGCTCAAGTCGATCTGGCAGGCAAATCAAAAGTTCAGGGGAGCCGATGACCCGGGAACCGTTTTATGTCCGAAATGTTTTCCACACGACAAAACAATCGTGACCTGTCCGGAAGAAGAAGCAAATAATGGATATGCTTATTGTGAAATACACGGGAAGGTTTCGTGGTAATGTTCACGGACCGGAGTTAAATGACGCGGAAAAAAGAAAACAGGGGTGGCCCCCGCAAAGGCGCAGGCAGGCCGAAAAAGGAGCCGAAGGAATACAGCGATGAATTTAAAAACACGCTTTTCAATGCTCTCCGAAGAAAAGCGCGGAAAATGAAAAAAAACTTTGGAGACGTGTTCGCCGAACTGCTCTATGATCGCAAAACGCAGGATACGACCAAGGCGGGGCTATTCAAAATCCTTGGTGAGATTTCCGTTATTAAGGAGTCAAGGCGGACGGTTACGAATGAAGACAAGCGACCTGTAATTTTGTTGCCGGGCCTGCAACGGAAACCGGAAGAGATTGTTGAAAAAGAACATGAGTTCAATCAAAATTAAGGATTACGTTTGAATGACGCTATTCGATGGCAACCACATCCCGGACCGCAAACAGACTTTTGTTCCCGGTGGGAATTCGAGGTACTTTACGGGGGCTCGGCCGGAGGAGGAAAAACCGATTGTATTGTGGCCGAGGCGCTCCGGGATGTCGGCAATGGGGATTATCGCGGGATTTTGCTCAGACGGACCTTTCCGGAATCAGAGGAAATTATAGATCGTTGTGAGAGTCTCTACCCTTTCCTTGGAGGCGAATACGTTAATAAGTTTTGGCATTTTCCAAGCGGGGCGAAAATTAAAGTCGGGAGCATGCAACGGGAAAAAGACAAGTATGCTTATCGAGGTAAAACATATCATTATATCGGATTCGATGAAACGAGCATGTTTTCTCCGACGCAATATCTTTACCTGTTTTCCCGATGCAGATCGACAAATCCGAACATCAAGCCTCGAATTCGCGGGGGCACGAACCCGGGGGGTGAAGGACATCAATTTTTAAAAGATCGTTTTCAAATAGGGATCATACCGCCGGGACAAACGATATTCGACGCAAGGACGGGACTCAGTCGGGTATTCATCCCCGCAAAATTAAAAGACAACCCAACGCTGGCGTTGAATGATCCTCACTATGTGAATCGATTGATGGCGCTTCCCGAACTGGAACGAATGCGGCTGATGGACGGGTTATGGGACGCATTCGAGGGGCAAGCCATACCGGAACTGAATATTGACGTTCACGCCATGGAACGGCACGGCATGAAGCCGGGCGATATTCCTAAAGAGTGGCCCCGCTATCGTTCATTCGATTGGGGCTATGCAACGCCTTTTTCCGTGGGTTGGTGGGCGGCGGACATGGATGGGAGACTCTATCGATACCGGGAATGGTATGGACAAAAAGAAGAAGATGAACGAAACGCAGGGCTGCGTATGGCCGCAACCGAGGTTGCCAGAGAGATCAGGCGCATTGAACGTGATGCAAATGAAAAAGTATTACCCGGTCCCGCTGATCCCGATATATGGAACCCGCGTTGGCAGGGATTCAGCGGGAAAAAATTCGGGGTGGTAGGCGGCAGTGTAGCGGAAGACATGGCGGCGGAAGGGATCCATTTTCTCCAGGCGGACAATGATCGGATTTTGGGGAGACAACAAGTTCATAAACGGCTCGAACTGGATGAACGGGGAGATCCCCAGATTATGGTATCGGTGGAATGCAAGGATTTTTGGCGAACCATGCCGCTTTTGCGGGAGTATCAGGGAAACCCGGAGGACATCGAAAGCAAGCATGTGGAAGATCACGTTTATTCCGAGGTCCGGTATATGTGCATGTTCAAACCGGCAAAACCGAAATCCCGGGAACCGAATACGTTTAATACGTTTCAGCATGAACGAAAAAAACTTATCAAGGCGCGGCAACTATCCGTACGACGTGGAATCAGTTTGACGGATGCGTATGGCCGCATACGATGATTAAAGCCGTTATTCAACACATTGAATCGGTCCGCGGGGCGTGACGATCAAAACAGACATTGACGATGCGAAGCGGCCTGATGATATTGCAACCCGGCAAGACGAAGAGGTTGTGATTCAAACGGTAAAAATATTGTTCAGGGAGAAGTGTGGAAGATTCAGACATTATCGGACAGCAGTACCCGACTGTCGGTTGAAATTCCGCGCAACGCTTATCCGGAGAACTTTTTTACCCGGAAGCATGAGCAAATCTTAATCAAAAAGGAGAATGAAGAAAATGGCAACGGCGCGGAAACCGGCAGAACAGGGAAAAACAAAAAAAGAACCTGAACTCACGGATGAGCAGGAAAAGGCCCGTGGGGAAGTAAAAAAATGGCTCCAGAAGATCGAGGCGGCAAAGAAGGTCAAAAAAACATGGCAGCAATTGTTCCGCGTAGACCTTGCTTATGAATATCGGGACGGAAAACAGCGTCCTCCCGACATTCCGGATAATGAATGGTTCACGATCAATAAAATCTATTCCAATCTGATGGCGGAACTGCCCACGCTCTACAGTCAGAATCCCTATTTTTACGTCAAGCTCGAAAAATCCTTTTCCACCAACCCCCTTGATATCGCCATGTATGAAATACGGGCCAGGATACGTCAAAGTATGCTCAATTACCTGAAAAAGGAATTGAAGCTGAAAGAGAAATCCCGCGTTTCCATTCTGGACGCCTATTTTCAATTCGGCGTATTGAAAGTCGTCTTCCGTGCCGATATGATAGACAACCCGGATGCGGACCGGCCCATGGCGGATGATGATGATAATATCATGCTGGACGAAGAAACGGGGCAGCCGATTCAGCAGCCGAAACAGTTGCCGGCAAATGAGGCGTATGTAATTGCAAGAGTACACCCGAATGATTTTTTATTCGATGCGGAAGCGGGGACGCTGGAAGACGAATGGGGCTGGCTGGCACAGCGCATACGGAGGCCGATTGATGACGTGAAAAAAGATTCACGATATGACGCGACAGCCCGGGAAACGGTGAAGGCAACGGAAATTGAAGAAGGCGAGGCGGAGAAAGCGCAACAACAACGGAAGAAGGGCTCGTTCACGCATCAAGATGAATCGGAACCGACCATGGTTGTTTTGTGGGAGATATACAATCTGAAAAAAAAGGAATGGATGGTGCTGTCGGAAGGGTGCGACAAGTATATGATGGCGCCGGGCCCTCTCTCTAAAGGGGTGGATATGCATCCCTTCGGCATCTTGCGGATGGGACTTTTACGAGATGATAGCCCCTATCCGGTGCCTCCGGTATCGCAATGGATTGATCCGCAGAAGGCATATTGCGAGGTCCGGTCAAAGCTGATGACCCATCGGAATCGTTTTAATCGCAAATACGAGATGTGGGACGGGGCTTTTGCCGATGCGGATGATGCCGCGGCAAAACTTGAAGCGGGCGGGGATGGTACGGTGCTCCGAAAACAACAACCGGGACAGGCGGTTTTCCCCATAGCTGATGCGGCTCTCGACCAGAATCACATCCAGGAATTGATTATGATTCGCGGTGATTTCGAGGAATTGGCCGTGGGGTCGAATCAGGTCGGCGTCGGGGCGGGGGTCGATAGCGCCACAGAGGCCGGGATCATCGAAAAACGGGTTTCTCTGCGCGAAGGGGACAAAGTGTCGCTGGTAATGGATTTCGTGACGAATACGGCCCGAAAGATCGATCAACTGGTCCAGGGCAACATAACGAAAGATCATGCCGTCAAAGTGGAAGGCCCGGATGGTGAATATTGGGAGCTGGTGCGCACGTCGGACTATGATGATATCGCCGGGGAGTATGCCTACAGCATAAACCTGGGGGCCACAACGCCGCAGATACCCGAGATCGAGCGGGCGCAGTGGATGGCCTTTTTGCAATTAATTGCTTCGGCTCCGCAACTTGCCACGTCCAAGGCCCTGCTCAAGCGCACGGCGGAGATGTATCACGTCTACGATCAGACAATGATCGAGGAGTTGTACCAGATAGCGCAAAAAATGATGAGCGGCGGCATGCAACAACCCGGAGGCGTCGGATCCCTGCCGGGAGTGGCGGACCTGATGACGGCAGCACAAAGCAAAACCGGCGGCATGGCATCAGGGATAAATAATATTCGCGGTGGTCGGCAATGAGGGAGGTGATGACATTGGCTAAAAGCAAGGATAAGGGCAAAGGCAATAAGGGCAAGGGCGGCAAGACGTGTTAAGCAGGGGGGGCGGGGAATCCCCGCCCCCTGTTTTAAAGAGAGGTCCATAATGCCCTTGTATTTAACGGTACAACAGTTTCAAAAAGAATATTCACGACACATTAAGGAAATCCACGTCAAGACGGTTTATCGCTGGATTGAAGAGGGCAATCCTAATTTACAGGTCAGGCGCGATTTGGGCGGACGCGGCTGGCTGATTATTATCGAGGAGACTGATCCGCTCTGGCCTTTTCTTGTACGTCAGGCAAAACACGTTATGCGTTGATTTCATTCCGCGGCTTTTCTTATAATCCCCCGGTTTTCAACTTCTCTCCCTTCACAAAACCCGGCATTACCGTTATCCTTGAAACGTAAACAGGAGGCGCGTGTAATGCCGATTTACGATTTCGAGTGCTCTTGCGGCAATAAAGACGTCGACGTTTATGACTCTCCCGTGGAAACGGAGCGGATTTGTCCTGTTTGCAAAACCGGGATGCGCCGTCTTCTCCCCCTGATTCATATTTCCCCGGACCTTGAACCCTATCTTGACGAGAATCTTGATTCCCTGCCCGTCTATGTGAGTTCGCGCAGGCAATTGCGTGACGAATTGAAAAAGCGCCGATTGGTGCAGATCGGATAATGGAGGATTTATGCGTATATGTGAAAAACATCATGAACGGAAAGTAAGCGCCATTCTGCGGAATTTACAGGACGGCTCTGAATTCGATTTCTGCCGGGAATGTTACGATGAGTTTACCAAATGGGTTGGTGAACGGCCCGTACGGAAACCGTCGGAAAACAAAAAGGAGAAAAAACCATGACTACGGTAATAGCGGCCTCCACTGGAGATTCCGCGGCAACGGTTGCGACATCGGAACCCGCGACCGAAGTTGACGCGAATACTGAGGGAGCAACCGGGCAAGAGGGCCAGGCGGGCGCGAGTGCGGAAGATGATTCCGCGACAACGGCCACGAAGGCGGCGGCAGAGGACGTGTTTTTCGATCCGAAGGACCTTCCGGCGGAGCTACAGCCCCAATGGAAGCGTATGCAGGCGTCGTTTACCAAAAAAATGCAGTCTATTTCTCAGCACCGCGGCAAGATCGACGCCTATGATGCCTTTGAACGTGATCCCGTGGGCACCATGCAGCAGATAGCAGGCAGGATGGGATTTCAGTTGACTCGCGCGGAAGCGGCGGCAGCCGCGGCGAAGGCGGCCCAGGCCGGCGAAGCGTCCACCGATTGGCAACCGCAAAACTGGCAAGAGGTCATAGACAAGATCGGCGGCCAGATCATGGAAAAAGTACAGCAGAGCCTGGCCCCGGTATTCCAGGGCGTGCAGAAAGCCACGGCCCATAACATCGAGAAGGAACTGGATGCGGTGGACGCCAATTGGCGCATGTATGAAGATGAGATGAGAACGGCGCTCCGGGATCATCCATCACTGGTAAACGACGTTTCGAAGCTTTATCGTCTATCTGTCCCCGAAGAGGTCTTGAGTAGCCGCGCGGTACAGGCAGCACTCAAAAAACTGGAGGACAAAGGCAAAGCGGCATCAGTCCACGGCGGAAGCACGACGCAGAGAACGCAATCCGCGATAAAGCCGGCCAATTCTTTTGAAGAGGCCGTGGAACAAGCCCGGGAAAAGGGCAAGAAAGCCGGTTGGTACAAATAACAAAAAAGGAGGGAAGTAAATGCCTACTCCCAGCAGCAGAACAATAAACTACGATGCGCTAAACTGATTGGCGCTTTGAAGGTTTACCCGTACCAGTGATTTTTTTTGGTTGCAGGGGAATGATGCCGTCCGACCTGACCTTCGGCGGGCATTGGTGAGCCTTCTCAAAAAATGGGATTAATTCGGCGAAAATCCTTACTGACAATAACACTTAAAAGTCATCATGTTTGAGTGTTGAAGTCAAGTGGAAAACGCCGAGCCAGCAAGAGAGATAACGAAAGGCTCTCTGGGCGTGTGTGACGGTCAGGGGTGAATAAATATAATCCCCGTAAATATCCCGGCTGAAAAGCATGACATGACCTGAACTTTCGAGGAATCGAAAGAGGCGGAAAATAGAAAGTCCGCGATAACAAAATTGACTCAGTACCACGCTTGAGGCGTACCGGCCAAAGATGGTTGACAACGTCTACAAGTCGAACGCCTTCCTTGCCGCGCTTAGAAAATACGGCGGGATTGATTATGTGGACGGCGGTGAGCGCATTCGTGAACTCCTCATGTATGAGGAAAATGACACGGTAAAATCCTATCGCGGGTACGAACAACTTAACGTCGTGCCCCAGGACGGGATCACCGCCGCATTCTATGAATGGGGCGAGCTTGCCGGGACAATTTCGATCAGCCGGAGAGAAGAGCGGCAGAACACCGGGGAAGCGGCCATCCTGAAGCTGCTCGAACAGAAGATTCAGCAGGCTGAAATGTCGCTGAAGAGCAAGGTGAACAGGCAGCTTGTCGCCGGCACGATCAGTGCGGCCACGTTTGTGCCCGGCAATGACGCGAAGGACCTGTATCCCCTGGGTTATTTTTTGCGGAAAGCAGTGGCAACCGACCCGACCGCGGGCGGGAACGTGGGAAACATCTCCGCATCAACGCATTCCTGGTGGAGGCCGAATTCCGCGGTCCTGGATTCCGCGACCAAGGACACGGGAAACAAATTCGCCGTGGCCGTTACGACGTATACGGGTCTGCGGGTGGCCCTTCACCGGATGTACAATTTCTGCTCTCGCGGGGCGGACAATTCGGCGCCGAATATCGTGCTTGCGGACCAGGCGACGTATGAAACCTACGAGAACGGCCTCGATCAGCAAAAACGGTACGGCGATGAAGGCATGGTCTCCATGGGCTTCGACAACGTGAAGCTCAAGGGTGCGATGATGATCTGGGATGAACTGGTGCCCGACATCGACCAGGGGTTGGCGGCCGGGGACACGAATTTCACGGGGACGGCGTTTTTCCTGAACACGAAGTTCTACAAGCTTGTGATCGACAAGCAGACGGATTTCGTGACGACACCGTTCATCGAGCCGGAAAACCAGACGGCCAAAACCGCGAAGGTTTTGATGATGGGTCAGCCCGTGGTGAACAATGCGCGAAAGCTGGGCGCATGTTACGCCATCAGCCAGTCGATCACCACATAACTCTTGACGTCACGGAGCCGGGCTACCCGGCCCGTCAGTAAAAAAAGGAGGAACAAAAAATGTTACTGCAAAGGATAAACAGAAGCGACCCGGAAAAAATCTTCATTGTGGCGTACAACTCGTATTCCACGGCGTCACTCACCAACGGCCAGGTGGCAATTTGGGATTAGCGATTAGTCCTCCGACGTGAAGGTGGACCGGGTAAAGGATTTTTAAGGACTTCAGGATGAGATTTCATATGAACGGTAGCCCTGGGTGCTTATTCCCCCTTCGCCATTCGCCCTTTTCCCCTGAAGTCCGGTTTTGGGATCTTTAATCATTCGGTCCATTTTGTATCCTCCTTGGTTTTTAGTACACCACGGACACACATGGAAATCAAGAGGAACGTCGGCTCACAGCGGGTGAATTCGGTGGAACCCCTAACAGGTAATGCTGAGGGCAATACCGAGCCAAGGCGAGGATACATCCTCGCAAGGTGTAACGACTACCGGAGAGGTTGAGTCCTCTTAATAACCGGCCGGAGCGCCCGCCCCGTATAAGGGAAGATATAGTCTACTCCTCATAGTAATATGAGGTATTCAGGTATGCCACTGATTCCGATGGTGTAGGCGTTACCAAGCCGACGGACACGTATAACGTGAAGGCCCTGCATAACGGCGCGGCCTTTGCGGGCATTGCGGCGGAAACCATCACCTCGGGCGGTTATGGATTGATCCAGGTCTACGGTTACCATTCCGCGGTTCGCGTCCGGTCCTGGACCGGCGGCGTCCCGGCAATCGCCAAGGGCACGGCCCTTGCGTGCGTCAGCGCGGTCTTCGCATTGGAGAGTTACATCAACTATGCCTCGGCAACCAGCACGCTCACTCAGCTCAACGTGAAGTTCGCCGGCTTTGCGCTTGCGGCACAAGCGAGTTGGACCACGAAGGCCATTGCGGCGTTCATCAGCGCCCTGTAATCGGAGAAAGCAACGCTCCGGATAGAGCGTGGTCGGTATGACCACCCCCTGGGGGGACAAACGGGAATGCCCGACCCATTCCCGTCCCCCCGAACTTTTTGTCCGCCGGGAGGCAATAATGGAAGCAATGCGGAAGTACGGCAAGGATGATGAATTCAGGGAGCCGGTTTTAAAATGTGAATCGTGCAACAAGGTCGTACTGCTCGCCGTTCTGAAAAAAATCGGCATGTGTCCCCTGTGTGGAAATACAAAAGTCAGAAACGTGCGTACCATGACGGATGAAGATCAGGTTACGGTGGAAAGATGGATTTACGAAGGCAAATGTGATTCTGCCTGGCTTGAGCTTTTCGAGCCCTCGGAGGTAAACGCATGAGTTTCATCACCATCGGCATTCCGCGCTATAAACAATTTCCCCCGGATACGGAAATAGATTACATGAAATTCATGTACTATCTCGGGCGAAGACTGCCGCAACATGATTTCCTCCTGGCCGTCAAGAGCAAAACCGAACAATTCCGGGCCCGGAATTCCATCACCGAAGCCGCGCTTCAGGCGGGAAGCGAATATCTGCTTTTTCTCGACGACGATCACGTCATCAATTGGGAAAAAAGCCCCGGGGTGTGCCCGCGATACGGCTTTGTCGATACGCTCATCGGCCATATGGAGGCGAACCCGGAGATGGGGATATGCGGGGCGCTTTATTATCATCGGGGCGCTCAATGCGGCCCGGTAGTCATGAAGATCGGGAACGACGGCGGCTATTACTGGATGCGGGATGATGAGATTGTAAATCAGCTTCAGGAAGTAGGCGTGACGGGCGGCGGCGCAATGCTTATCCGGATGAAAATATTCGACCGGATCAAAAGCCCATGGTTTTCACCTGAATTCGACCTCGGGACCGATCTTCAAGTCTGCAAAAAGACGCAAGAGGCGGGATACGGGGTTTTCTGCGATACCTCCATCAAACTCGGCCACGTGATGGACTCTCAGGAGATTATTACGCCGCAGAACAGATTCAGAATCCAGGCGGAGAATGCCGTGATTTCGTCCGGAAGTGATGAAGGCCTGGACAAAACCTGGCAGCTTTCCTCGGCCCTGGCCCTTTACCGCATGGATGCGGAAGCGTATCTGAACGTGCCTTTTTGGAAAATGGGCGGGATTTCGGAACGATATAATCCCGCGGACATCGAAACGAACAAGGAAGACCTGCTGAAATATTACGGCACGCGCGGGAAGGAACAGCTTGCCCGGCAGGTGCAATTCCATCATTTTCCCGGCATGGTCAACCAGATGGACATGTTTTTGAACATGATAAATACGCGGGCCCCCGGATACGGCATCGATATCGGCTGCGGCAGCGCCCCAATCAGCTTCGAACTGGCCCTGCGGGGCCATCGGATGGATTTCATCGACGTGGACGGAGCGGGAGCGTATGAATTCACCAAATGGCGGTCGAAGCGAAGGGGCATCGAATCCCGCTGCGGATTTGCCTGGGCGGGGCCCTATGATTACGCCCTGGCGTTCGATTCGCTTGAGCATATCGAGGATTGGCGGGGCATGCTCACGAAAATCATCGACTCGCTCAAGAATGGCGGGGCGATCATTACCAACTATTTTCTGAACCGGGATTACGCAAATCCCGAACATGTCAGCATGGACAAAGAGGCGGTGAAAAAGTTCCTCGTTGAAAACGGCGTCTATCCGCTCAACGAGTTTCTCTGGGTCAGGAAAGACCTGGGTTTCATGGACGGAAAAAAGGAGGATATGCAAAATGAGCATTCTGAAAAGGACCGTATTCTACGATAAAGCGGGCGGGATAATCCGGTTCTGGGATTGGGCGCTTGCCACGACGACGATCGGGGTTTGCGCGGAGCCGTTCCTGGCGAATTCACGCAGCATCGACGCGCCGGTGATAAATTTCGATCCGACTGATGAATGTGCCCGCATTGATGAGATGAAAGAGGCCGATGTCAGGCAATCGCTTCTTCTGCTTTCCGGCGGAAATCATCGGCTTCACGGCGGGGGTCAGCTTCCGCGCACCGGGAGATAATTCGAACAAAAAATGAATTCCCTCGAATCCCATGCCTTGAGGTTGATAGGAGAGAACGTGTCGTCTCCCGACGTGTTTTCCGACACGGCTTCCGGGATGGCCCCCATTCGGGACAGCCTCAATGACGCGCTTCAGGAGCTCTGCATGCTCACGGGTTCATACCGCGGAACGTATTTGCTGCCCTTGTATGCGGACCGTCAGTTCTACCGCATGAGTTTCGAGCGGGACCATTTCGGATGGGTGGTGGAATGCTGGGACCGGAACCGGCGAAGACGATTGACGCAAACGGATTTGATCAAGCTGACGCATGATGATCCCCGGTGGATGCAACGCGCGGGAACGCCGCTGGAATACATGCAGACCGGCGCGGACGTTCTGGGCGTTTATTACAAGCCGTCCGCAAACGGCATTGTGCTGGAACTTTCCTGCGTTTGCATCCCGAAACCCTATTCATCGGACACGGACCCCGTAAAGGTCCGTGAAGAATTTCAGCGCGCGGCGGTTTACTCGGCCGTGGGTGAATTTTACGCGTCGCGGGGAGACGCGAAACGGGCAACGGAATATTTCGACCGGTATCTTGAAACGGCGGGCTTGATGGGCATGAAACCGGAAGCGCCGGAACGGCCCTGGCGGATGGGAGGCAATAAGTGGACATTGCGGAAATAATTGCCGCGCTTCAGATGCAGATGCAACAGGACCCGCGGATGTTGAAAGAATTTCAGTCCATGATTCCGGTCTTTTCGGGACAAACAGTCCCCGGACAGGGGCTTGCCGCGGACCAGGGAATGCTGATGCGAATGCAAAACATGAGAAATCGTTTTAACCTGCGGGAAAACTATGGGGCCGGGGACCAGATGCAATCGTTGATACAATACCTTGCCGAACAACTTCAGCCGCAACAGAGGTAAGGGATGACCTTTTCCGATGAATTAACGATCATACGACGCTTCCTTCGCGACCCGGACGGGAATATCTGGGCTGACGCGGACATTCTTGCCTATTGGAACGATGCGCAATCAGAGATTGCTTCCAGGGCGGGGTATCTCGAAAAAGTCAATACGTACAAATACCCTCCGGAGTGGACGTGGAGCTATGTGCGGGATTGGGAATATCAGTATGCGGAAGGGGACCGTTATCGCTGTATGCTCGATTGGCAGGCGCGAAACATGACCGCCTGCTATCCATGGGAAGCGGCATATTTTCTTACGAATTCGGATACGCCGGACGGCGGCTATCGCTTTACCCACCCCTGGGAGGGGCACGCCGCGGGTTCGCCCGCGGATGTGATTCCCTCCCCTCTCCATGATCGTTTTCATGCAATGAAGTTCCTGGCATACGATGAAAATGAACTAACGAACGTGTCCCGAAAAGAATTGGGAACGATGGACGGTTTTTACCGGACTTCGACGGGGCTCCCGGTGAATTACTGGCATCCTGACGAGGAGGGCAATAGAATCGTGCTTTATCCGCGCCCGTCTTCGATCACCTGGGATGACGGAGGATTGCCGTTTTCGCCCGCCGATACTTTCTCCGATGCGGGCGGAATCAATACCTGGGAAGAGGCGGCGTTGCCTGCCGGCGAACAGGGCATTATTACTCTGACGCTGAATGCTGAAAATAAATTATTTGCGATATTCGAAGCGTTGCCGCGGAACGTGGCCTCCGATGCGGGAAGCCGGCGGACGGAAGCGATCGATTGGCCGGACTTTCTCATTAAATACGTCCGTTATGGGACGCTGGAAAGATGTTTCGGAGCGGATACGGACGGTTTCATTCCGAGTCTGCGGGATTTTTGGAGATTGCGGAAGGAATTGGGGATAAAGGCCGTAAAACGGTTTAAGGCCATGCGCCGGCAGGACCGGGATTATCAGTTGGGCGGCGGGCGGTCCACGGCGAAATCAAGGCATCCGCGTCTTCCGGCTGAATATCCGGCACAATGGCCGTGAGGAAAATATGGCGGTACGATTCATACCTACGGGCAACCTGGACGTGAATACCGATCCGTCACGCCTGCCTTCGCAGATTCTCGATGACGGCGTGGAAGTGTCCGGGGCCATGACGCGCTGTACGAACCTTGTCCTTGATCGTCCCGGGGTTGCGAAAACGCGCCCCGGATCAAGCAGGGTAAACGTGGTTGCCATGGACCAAACGGCGCCGCACCTGCTTGTCGAGACGGCCGGTAATCGGCTGGCATTTTCCGGGACAAAGGCTTTTTATAATGAGCAGACGGTTGAAAGCGCGTTGACGAACGCGCGATGGACGGCTTTTAAATACAACGCTTTCAACGTTATCACCCAGAGTATTTTTGCTTCGAACGGAACGGAGCGAAAGCGGATCGAAGGGGCCCCGCAAATCACGGCGAAATATGATTATGCCTGCGTGCATTTATGGGAGGCCGCGCAGGCAGGCGGAACAACCTATCAGTACGGCATTGCCTCGGGAAATTACCGGACGGCGTATTCCTGGGAACCGGCAGGTTCCGGAGATGATGCGGTTGCTCTTCGCCGGGCCATGTGGATCTTTGAAGCCGTTCGTTTGTGGGAATGGGGCATTGATGCTCCCGCCTCCGCGCCGACGCTGGATCCTGGAATCAGGGGGTACGTTTACGCGCATGTTTGGGAAGGGAAATTCCACGCGCCGACGCACGGCGCGCAATTCGGCACAACCAGAAATAATTATCAGTGTCTTTACGATTGGGAGCAAAACATAGCCATTGCGGATGGAGCATCATACCGGCGGTTATATCTCTGGGAAGGGCAATCATCATTCGACGATGCTTCCCGGATAGGAATCAAATACACGTATTGCCGGAAAAGCGGTACATCGCTCGAATGCGAATCCAATCCGTCTTCCGCCGCTTATATCGAAGCAAATTACGGCGTCCCGGTGGCGTGGGCGTTTCCTTCCGATCCCCAGATCACCCACGTGAGGATTTACCGGACGCTTGCGGGCGGAACGACTTTTTATTATGCGGGTGAATATAAAGCGGACCGGCTTTCAGCGATGATTACGACTCCGGATACGGGATTGGGCCCTGCCGCGGCAACGGACCATGATCGCGTACCCGAAGGCGCCGCGGTGGTTATCGGCCCCACCTATAACGGTTATTGCTTTGCGCTGAAAGGAAATCTCCTTTATTTTTGCAAGCCGAATCAGCCGGAATACTGGCCTGCCGCTTATTACGTGGAAGCGGGACCTCCGCAGGAGCCGCTCAAGGCGATACAGCTTTACAACGGCGTGCCTTACGTGGAATCAGAGGAAGAAGTATACATGATTCAGGGATCATCGCATGACAGTTTTTTCCCTTTCGCCATGAAGGCGAAAGTCGGAGCGTCGGCACAGACAGGCACGCTGGCCGTTGCGGGATACGGCATCGCCCGGATGGACGTTGACGGGCTCTATGTTTTCGCGGCGGGAGATGATAAGAAAATATCCCAGGCGGGGTTCGATCCCATATTCCAGGGGGAAACAAAGGGGAGCATTCCGGGCATGAACCGGGCATCGGCGGCAAATTGCTGGCTGCTCATATACAATAACAGGCTATGGCTTGGATTCCCGGCGGAAAATGCAACCTATCCGAATAATGCACTGGTCATCGATCTTGCCACGCTTCGCCCGGTACATTATCAGTTTTCTCGGGAATTCGGAGCGGTAGCGGTTGACGTAACCAACAACCGCATTCTGGCGCTGGATTCCACGGGATACGTGCGCGTGCTGGATGATTCGAGCGTTACGACGGATGACGGCACGGCCATTTCCTGGCAGGTGGAGAGCAAGGCGTACGTGGACCAGCTCTATAAATATTTTCCGCGTTCCGCAAAGTATGACGTTGCGCTGAATGCGGGGGCAACGGCTACGGGAAGCATATTGTTGTCGGACGCGGTTGTCCAGACGCATGCGCTTACGGAATCCCGGAAAATGCGAAAACGCCTGATTGCGGGGAGTAATGGTGAAAGGCTCGGGATCCGCCTTTCCGGCA
Organism: Smithella sp.; assembly: GCA_030018675.1. GTDB lineage: Bacteria > Desulfobacterota > Syntrophia > Syntrophales > Smithellaceae > Smithella. The sequence goes on along the minus strand of JASEHT010000022.1, from coordinate 4,703 downwards.
CCGGGCCGGTGGAAATCAGGGAGGTCGAAGTTGGATAACCCGGTCGCGGAAAAATATTTTGTCTGGCCCTTTACAAAACTGCCTGACGGATCGTATACGATGCCCGATGAATTTTTGCATGCGATTTGGAAACAGCTGGCGGCGGACGGGAATGCCCACCGGGTTTTTTATGACGGCGCGGTGAAGACGGCGGAAGATTTTGCCCGGTTCATGAAATTGCCGGGCAACTATCCCGTTTTCGTGATGGACCCGGAAAAGCAAAAGATTGTTTTTGCCGCATGGTTGAACGGAGTTTCCGCGAATGCGGCTTATGCTCATTTTTTCGGCCTGGGCCGGGGCTCCTATCGACCGGAACTGTCCAACATGATAGTCGGGTATTGGGAAAAGATGAATTTATTTTCCGTGATCCTCGGCGTGCTGCCGGCGCAAAACTCAAGGGCAATTCACGTGGCCGTGGATTGCGGGTTCGAGATTTTGGGGGCGATACCCGGATTATGCCTGAAAGCAGACGGTAACGTGGAAGCCGGGACGATTTTGTATCGTCCCATGATGCGTGAGAAGGAGAAAACATAAAATGGGCGGTAGTAAATCTCCAAAAACCGGCACCAGTCCCTATGAAGCGTCACTGTCTAAAATGGCCCTTGATATTTATAACCAGACATCAGGGATCAGAAATTATTTTCTGGGGCCCCCTCCGGGCGGGGACGCGGGAACGATTAATATGCCGGAGCGCGACAGTGTCAAGGTCAAGAAGAAATGGAAATTAAAAAGAACGTTTGCGCCCGTTGGCGGTGCGCCCGTTGCCGGGGCATCGGCTGCCGCTTCGGAGCCGGGCGGCATGTTTGGTGACGTGATTGCGGGCCGGTTTGATCCCAAAAGCTCTCCGCTCTGGGCATCGACGTTCAACACGGGCAAGGAAGCCCTGGAAAGTCAATACGGACTGGCAAAGGAAGCAGTGCTGGCAAATCTGCCCAGGGGCGGCGGTCAGGTGCGCGCAATCACGGACGTGGAAACGGCCCGCGCGGGAGAGGCGGCGGGATTGCCCATGGAATTATCCGCAAATATTACCGGGGACCTGATGAACAAGGCCTATGGCGCCGCATTCGGCGCACCCGGTCAGGCCATGACCGGCCTGGGCTCCGCGGCAGGGCTCAGATCGCAGTCAGATGCCATCAGGGCACAAAGGCAGGCCGCCCAGGCGCAGGGCATGGGATCGTTGATCGGCATGGGTATCGGATACGGGCTTGGCGGGCCCAAGGGCGGCAAAGCGGGAGCCCAGGCGGGCCGTGCGGCGGGCGGCATGGCGGGCGGAGGCATATAACATGGGCGGCGCATTGGGCAGCGGAGAATTTACGCAGGGACTGGCGGGCGGCATTCAGAATGCGATGCAGATGCGCCGGCAGTCCATGGATAATCAGATGCGCGCCGATTACATGAAGACGCAAAAGAAACTCCTGGACGCGCAATGGAAGGCCGCCGAGATGGAAGAACAGTGGTGGAATCAACAACCATCAAACGTCCGGGGCTTGAAGTTCATGCCGAAGGAAGCCCAGACAATCGGCATGTTGATGGCTGGAATTATACCGCTTCCCGGCATGACTCCCGTGGCCGGCGCTCCAGGCGCGCCCCCCTCCCCGGGACCGGCGGGGGCGCAACCAGCCGGATTGGACGTTCCACCCATGGCATTACCGGAGAATTTGCCTATACAACCACCACAGAGTCAGGACAATGTGGTTGATATTATCACTCAAGCAAGAACGAATCCGATGTTGGGACTGACCCTTAATAAAATATTTGGGGAAAATCCTGGAAGGGTGACATTCCGGGATGATTATCTCAGTCCTAAAACGGGCAAACCTGCATTACAGGGATTTGATACAGCAGGCCGCCCGATTCCCGAAGTGTCCTATGGACGGGCGGCGCAGCGGGAAGAACGGGCGCAACAGACTCAATTTATTGATCCTGACTCAGGAATGCCGCTCACGTTCAACCCACTGACGAGGACCTATGATGTCGCCAATGTGCCCGGACTCAAGGAGGTCGGTATTAGAAAACAACGGCTTCCGGTCGAGACTTCAAATGATATTGCCCAAGGTATGACGTATCTGCAAACCGTGGATAAGATCAAGGGACTTTACAATAAAGCCCTTGCGGGTCCGGCAGCCGGACGTGCAAACATTGCGGCACAGCATATAATGAATAATCCTGAGTTTAAAGCCGCTCAATTCAATATAGGAACGCTCAGAACCATTGTTTATCAACTTTCCGGCAAGCAGATCAATGAAACGGAACTCAAATGGTTGGAACGGGACATTTTGCCGTCCTTGAAACAACCGAATGAGAACTTCGCGGCCAACTTGAAACAACTCGATGAATGGCTCACGCTGAAATTGACGAACCAGACGGATGCTCTCGGTACAAACTATATTTTGCCGAAAAATGTTCAGAATTTCATAATGCAAAGAATGGGACAAGCGCCGAAGCAACCCTCCTTGAATTTGGGTGGGAAAAAGTCCGGGGCGCAAAAAGTAGGGCGGTTTGTCGTTGAGGAAGAATAAATGCCGACCTATCGAATAACCGATCCGGCGACGGGAAAAGCGATAAAAGTAACAGGCGATTCTCCGCCCACCGAGGCGGAAATGGAACAAATATTCGCCGCATCCGGCAGCCCCGTATCCGATTGGGCCTCTCAGGCTGTGCCCAATAAATTATCCCTGGGTGACGTGATGGTTGGGGCTACGCTCAATGCACCAAAAGATGTTTGGGGAGTAGCCAGGAGCCTTTTCAAAACCGCTACCCATCCGGCCGAAACAATAGATGAGGTGGCGAATGTGGCGGCAGGAGGAATTGCAAAATTACTCCTGCCGGGCCTTCCTGATTGGGCGGTAAAGAAAACTCCGGAGGCGCTGGCCGCAAGAGAGAAGCTTGAGGGCTCCGCTGAACAATTCGGAGAACATTATAAAAAGCGTTATGGCGGATGGGAAAACATCAAGCGCTCGATCATGGAACATCCGGCGGAAACGGGGCTTGATATATTGACCCTCGGTGCTCCTTTTGCCGGAAGGATGCGGGGATTCAGGCTCGGAGGAAAAGAATTGCCTCCGGAAGCGCGGGCGGCCATGAAGTTTGCCGGGGAAAAGAAGCTTCCGATCTCCCCGGACGTGTTCACGCAAAACAAATTCCAGCGCGGCGTCCGGTGGCTCACGGAATCCATACCCGTAATATCGGAGGGCGGCAATCTTGTGGCGAACAAGATGCGTCAAACCCTGAATGAAAAGATCATCGCCATGCGGGAAACTTTTTTAAAGGATTTCGGATTGCCCGCGCCGGGAACGGCAAAGACAATGAAAGAGCAGGCATCCGGGCTCTATAAGGAAATGCTCCAGGCCGGAGGAGAAATACCTTCTCAGGCATATCCGAACGTGGCCGGGAAGGTCAAAGGCATTGCAAACAGCGCGGAATTCAAGTCATTGCCCGCTCAAACCAGGGACGTTCTTATCAAGGCCGTAAAGGAAATGGCGGAGAACAAAGGCAGGCTTTCCATTGAGACGGTCAACGATTTGTCCGCGAAAGCCTGGGGTGGGGGAAACGTGCGAAGCTTCAATAAAATAGAGAATCAACAGACCATGGGAAAATTGAAGGAAGCAATCTCCACGGATTTACAGGCAATAGAAGCGGCGACGGGAGCCGGGGTGTACGAAGCGTATAAGCGGGCGGAAGCGCTGTCCAAGGCAAAACATTCCGCCGCGGCATCGGATACGCTGTGGAACATCCTGAAAAACCGGGACGTGTATTATCAGAACCCGAATACCGGCACCCATTATTTTCGTCCGGCAAGATTCAAGGAGATGCTCGCTCAAAAAGAAAGCCTTTTGGCAAGGCAATTAAAGAATTCTCCCGAAAAGCTGGAACAGATAAAACGGTTCGCGGACAACCTGTCCCATGCGACCATGGACATTGCAAAGCTGGAAAAAGTACAAAGCGTGGCAGGCACCATGAAAAGCCTGGGATTCGGCGGAGGCGGATTGGGAGTTATATACGCAAAGCCCCTCCTGGCCGTCCCCGCCGGATTCGACGCCATATTAGCGCATTCCCTCATGAGTCCCCGGGGGGTGCTGAAAAAATGGTTTACCGAAGGGATGAATATCGCGCCCGGCAGGGCGGGTAAAAAAGCGGCGATAACAAACGTACTTCAAATCGGCGGACGTGAAGCGATAAGGCGGGAAGAGGCGCAATAATGGTCAGGGAAGCGCGGCGCAGTTTCAGACTGAACAGTCTGAGCCTGGAAGAATTAAATTTCATGCTGGCCCAACTCGGGGACCGCCTGGACGAATTGGAGGGACGCCGGGGCACGCCGAAGTTCCGGTCGAACGTCGATATGGGACTGAACAGGGTCACCCAGATGCAGTCCGGATCATTGGCAACCGATGGGGCCACGGTTGTCCAGGTGGATCTTGTGAACTCCAGTTTAGATAATTTGGGCGCTGTGACAGGCGGGGTGCGGAATTTAAGCGCTTCCGCCGTTCCGGCGGCAAACAGGCTGGTGATGTCCTCGCCGGCGAGTCAGTATATCGACAAGGATTGGCTGTCCGCCGATCTGGGTTCCCGAACGCTGGTGTGGGACAAACTTGTCGATGCCGCCGTAACCAGCGTGACGACGAATGGAGAGGTGACGCTGGACGGGAACGCGCACGGGGGGTACG
>JASEHT010000229.1 GCA_030018675.1 Smithella sp. | reverse complement strand
GGTCGAATTCCATTTCCTGCAGAACGCGTAAAAGTTTGGCCTGCAGGTTGACGGACATTTCACTGATTTCATCCAGGAAAACCGAACCGAAACGCGCCAATTCGAATTTGCCCAGTTTGCGGGCAATGGCGCCCGTAAAGGATCCCTTTTCGTGACCGAACAATTCGGACTCCAGCAACGTTTCCACAATTGCGGAACAGTTGACCGCAATGAAGGGTTCATCAGGCGATGTATTGTGATGAATGACTTTGGCAATCAGTTCCTTGCCTGTGCCGCTCTCACCCTGAATCAGCACGGTTGTGCGGCTCTGGGAGACGGTGCCGATGGTTTTGAAAATTTCCCGCATTTCATTGCCGGTTCCGATGATATCTCCCACGCGAAAACTTCGTGACGGCTCCATCAACAGACCGTCAATCTTTTTCTCCATTTCTAGGGACTTCAGCGCTTTCTTAATCGCCAGATCCAGCTCATCAACATTCACCGGTTTGTGAATATAATCAAACGCGCCACCCTTCATCGCCGTAATCGTTGTTTCCATATCGTGAAAAGCGGTGATCATGATAACTTTGACATTTTCATTTTCTTCCTTGAGATCTTCGAGCACGGTAAATCCGTCAATATCCGGCAGACGGATATCCAGGATGACGACATCCGATGGTTCCTGAACATATTTATTCAAGCCTTCGGTGCCCGTCAGGGCTGTTCTCACTTTGTATCCTTCTTCGGTAAGATAAAGATCCAGTGTTTCGGCAATTGAAGCGTCATCATCAATAACAAGAATACTCGCCATGGTCTGTATCATCCTATTCGTTTATGATCTGAGATGAACGTATGATTTCCGTTCCCAACGGCAGAACAATACGTACGGACGTTCCCTCATTTTTACTGCTTGAAATATCAATTATTCCCTGATGAATATCAATTATTTTTTTCACCAGAGAAAGTCCCAGGCCTGTACCATAATTTTTTCGTGTAAAGAAAGGATTAAATATGTGCGGCATGTCCTCTTCGTCAATGCCGTTTCCATTATCCCTGATTTCCACTGCAACGGCCTGGCGAGTTTCATCAGCATAGCGCAACGAAATTTCAATTCTGCCGTTCTCGTCAAGCGCTTCAACGGCGTTACGGATGACATTTAAGAAAGAATCGGTCATCATCGCCGCATCCAGGGAAACGGGTGGCACTTCCTCAAAGTTCGTTGTCACGCTAATACTCTTATCCGTTATTCCTTTTTCCGCCAAATCGACGGCTTGATCGAGAACTTTGGACAAATTCACCGGCTTTTTTTTCGGTTCCACGGGCTTGGCAAAAGCTAAAATATCATTGACCAGCGTCTCCAGATGGTCGACTTCTTTCTCCGCAATCTTAAATCTCTTCAAGTCGTTTCCTTCCGGATTCATGCGTTTAATCAGGATCTGCAGGCTCATCTTAATGGAAGAAAGCGGATTCCGTATTTCGTGCGCAATGCCTGCCGAAAGCTGGCCCAGAGCCGCCAGTTTCTGGCTGTCGTAGAGTTTTTTCTCCAGATTTTTAAATTCGGTAATATCCCTCTGCACCAGAATAAAATGATTCGTTCCAATCACCGGAGAGGTGGTAATCAAAAGGTTGTGCTTGCGTCCGTCCTTACTGGTTGCTTCAATTTCGTACGGCTTATAAATGCCTTTTTTCGCCTCAACCCATTTGGATAAAACAAATTCCTCATAGCCGGAAGCGACGAATTCCAGAAAATGTCTGTTTTTAAATTTATGCAAAGAGGAGTCCCCCTTTTTCCTCAGACCGCGACTCATAAAATTGATAATGCCGTTTTCATCGATTTCGTAAATCTTATCCGGCAGGCTGTTCACGATGGATTGCAGATAGCTGTACAGATCTTCTATTTGTCTCCGGAGGTCGATATTTTCGACTAATTCATTTTGCAGCGTCTCGGCGTACTCGCTCAGACTATTTGTCATTTCTCTTTCACGGGATATATCCTGAAGCGTTTCAATCGCCGCGATGATTTCACCTTTTTCATCAAAAATGGGCGCCGCCAGAAAAAATAAAATGCGGCTGCGTCCGCCGAGATTATCGAAATGGTCGGTGGCTTCATAAGCACCCTGCAATTTCTCCGCCTTTTTTAATTTCTTATCCCCGTAAAATTTATTCAAATCCTCCATCTCGTTGTCAATGATCAAATCGGCGATCAGCGGCCTTTTTACCGAATAAAAAGGCTTGTAATGATTGTCCGTCCCGAGCATATCCTCGGCGGAGTAACCGGTCAGTTCGGTACAGGCGCGATTCCATAAAATAACTTGATGATCTTTATTGATGACAAAACTCGGGATGGGCAAACCTTCAATAATGCCTTCAATCGTTTTCTTTTCCCTGAGCAGCCTTTCTTCCCATTGCCTGCTTTCCTTTAACCGCTTCTTCTCTTCCCTGATGCGCAGCATCTTGCCTTCCCGGTAAGCAAAGGACATGCTCGCTATGATGACTACGATGATGAGCAGCAACGAACTGAAAAGGGTATAGAAAAAAGTTTTGCGCATGGGCGAAATAACCTGGCTGCGAGGTGCGACGACCAGAAAATTCCATTTCGTATCCCCGGTTTGCACGGGATAATAGGCGATAATGCTCCGCTGCTTCTTACCGTCTTTCTGCATCAGAGCTTCGAAATAATCACCCTTCTTCGATGAAAAATCGAGTTTTATGGGGTCAATATCACTCAACAACGCGTCAATATTCTTCCCTATAAAAGCCAGATTATCATGAGTAATGATCTGCTTTTTTTCATCGATGATGAGCATCTCTCCCAACTCATCACTTAAGCTTTGCTGCTGATATTTTTTAACAACCTCGGACAGCGAAAAAGAGACCAGCCAAGCGCCGGCGAACTCGCCGAGCTGATTTATCACGGGATAGCCTGCGATCAGATACCGTTCGGTTTCATTCTTGGTATTTATATCCCGGGATTTTTCGGGCCAGGCCAACCCCATGTATTGTTTTTGGTTTTTTTGTATAACGTTGAAATGTTCGGTCAGATTTATTTCCAACATTACGCCTTTCGGATAAATGATTTGCAAATTACCTGTTCCGTCAAAAAACACCATGACATAGAAAGTCTTTTCCCATCCGGCGGACAACATCTTCAAATAACGTTCAGCATCCTCTGCCGACATGGTAACGTCAGGGAAAAATCGGGAAAACAAATCGACATTTTTCCCGATTTGGGAAAAAATATCTTCCATTCTTACGGCGGAATTTTGAATATTGGCGAGTTGCTGCTTGCTGAAGATGTCAACAACATCCTTTTCACGGGCGCTGTTGACCGTTAAAGCCAGTAGCAGAAACAACGTGATAACGGTAACGCTGGCAAACCAGATACGTAATTTTACCGCTTTATACAGAAAAAATTTTATTTTATCGAATAAAGTCACTCCGTCTTTATACCCTTAATATTCCCGCGTTTATTTATTGTCTTTCTTAGAAAGCTTGATGCCTATCAACACGTAAACAAGAATGGCCGCGGTCAGCGAGATGAGAAGCTTTGCCAGTCCACTTTCAATGCCCAGACCATAAGAACAAATAAGCCATACAACAGGGTAGGTTATTGCCGTTAATAGCTCCTGCATATTCATCCTTTATATAAAGACTCTTTATTATATTAAATGTATAATGGCCTTATCGAAAAATTTCAATAAAAATATACATAAAGTGCTTCGGGGAAAATTCGTTCAACTGTTTTCGCTAAATGAACGGTAACGGAAAACATTATATTTATGACACC